>NZ_JAODJG010000029.1:118370-302887 GCF_028156745.1 Streptococcus gwangjuensis | reverse complement strand
TTTTCATCTTTAGAGTCTGCAGTTAATCCTGTTGTAGCTGCTACTTCTTTTTGTTTAGCATCTTTTAGAATATAACCTTTAACTACTGGTGATTCAACTTTATCAAATGTTGTATCTCCATCTTTAGCTGTCCAGTCACCGTAAGTAATTTCACCTGTTACAGCGTTGAGATTAGCTTCACGAGTGAATGTAACTTTATCTGTTACTTTCTCAGCTACTTCCTCGCCTTTTTCGTTAACGTAAGTGATTGTACGGTTCACGTGGCGAGTTGTATCAATCTTCTTAATTAGATCTTCTGTCCATTTTGGTCCATCAGGGTTCTTAGGATCGATTGGATCACCTGGTTTTGGTTTATTAGGATCATTTGGATTTTCTGGATCCACTGGTTTGATTGGCTCAACGTGTGGTGTAACCGTTACTACGAAGTTTTGATCAACTTTTGTATCTTTATCGTAGTTCTTATCTGTAGCTGTCGTGAATCCATCAGTTACTAGGTCATATCCTAGAGCTTTCAATTCAGTAAGTTTCGCTACTGTTGAGTACTTGATTGGTTCTCCAGATTTACCTTCTAGGTTATCTGTGTGAAGTACTGTTCCAGTTCCTTCTACCACATAAGTTACTGTCGCTTTTTGAGTATCTTTCTCATAAGTGATTTCAGTATCTTCTGTTGGGTTTTCAGGTGTTGGTGGAACATATCCTTTGCTTGGATCGTTTGGATCTACTGGTTTCAGTGGGTTTCCATTTGGATCTTTTGGAGTTGTTCCTGGAACGTAAGGAATCGTTGTTGTTGGTGTTCCTGGTTTCGTTGGATCTGTTGGATCGTTTGGATATTGAGGTTTATCAATATTTGGAACTTCGAATCCTTCTGGTACTTTCGGTACATATTTACCTAGTGGTGTGTAAACAACATTCACTACAGAATCAGCTGCATCGTGAGCTACGTTCTCTACTTTTTCAGCTGCTTTAATGTCCGCAACGTATCCGTCGATTACTGGTGATGTTACTTCAGCTAATGTTTGTGGTGCAGTCCAGTCAGAAGTATAGGTGATTTCACCTGTTACTTTGTTTAGGTCACCTTTACGAGAGTAACGAAGTTTTTGTTCTACAGTAGCTGCAGCTTCTTGACCACGTTTAGCTTCTTCTACTTTATCAGTATTCGCATATCTGTAGTTGATTGTACGATTTACTTCATCTAGTAATCCTAGTTGTTCGTAAGTACGTTGTTTTGGATCTCCAGGTACTTTGTCTCCTGGTTTTGGAGTTACGTCCGGTGTATTTGGATCTAGCGGTTTATCTGGATCGATTGGAGCGATTCCCTCTTTAACGATTACGTAGTAAACTTGGCTAATTCCATCATTACCTTTATCATCTTTATCATCAAATGTACGGTTTGCATCAGCGTAGAATGCTACACGATTTGTAGTGTAGGCTGGATCAGTTGGAGCAATTACTTCGTAACCTTTAGCTTCTAATTCAGCTTTAACGTTATCGATGTTTGTTGTCTTAATTGCTTTACCTGTGTCTCCTGCTTCTGCAACTGAAACGTGAACCGCAGTTCCATCAGCTTTAATGAAGTGAACTAGAGCAACTTGAGAACCATCTTTAACATACGTGATTGTAGTGTTTTGAGTTGGATCTTCTGGTACTTTCGGTACTTCATAACCTTTCGTTGGATCGTTAGGATCTTTCGGAGTTAATGGTTTACCGTCTGGTCCTACTGGTGTTGTTCCAGGGATGTATGGTACTAGTGGAGTTTCAGTAGGTGTTCCTGGTTTTGTAGGATCTTCATTAGTTGGAGTTTCATATGGTTTTGGTGTTAGATCAGTTCCTGCTGGAGGTGTTACTCCTTCTGGAATTACCGGTACATATGAACCAAGTTTACGGTAGATAATTGTTTCTTCACTATCTTTATCAGTAGCTTTAACATTTTCACGAGCTGTTGATTTAGCCGCTGAAGCTACATATCCAGGTTTGTTTGGTGTTGTTACAGCATCGATTGTTGTGTCTCCACCTTTAGCTTTCCATGTACCGTAGTTAGAGATTGCTCCTGTTACTGGATCTAGGTCAGCTGTACGAGTGAATGTTAATGTTTGTACATTGTCAGGGATACCTGCATCTGATCCGTCAGCTAGTTTGTAGTGAACTGTGTGCGTTACTTCTTCGATTAATCCTAATTCTTTGTAGGTACGTCCTTTTGGATCGTTTGGTACTTTATCCTCAGGTTTTGGAGTAACATCTGGTGTGTTTGGATCCACTGGTTTGCTTGGATCAACATTCGTTGGTTTTGTAGTATAGATTACTGTTTCATTGATATCTTCAGCAGTTGCTGGTACTTCTGATGCTGGTACAGTCTCTTTATCTGGAGTGAAATTTGTAACTTTTGGTGAAGTTACAGCTTCAAATGTTTGAGCTGGTGACCAGTCTCCGAATGTAATCTTACCAGTTACTGGGTTGATTGTCGCTGAACGTTTGAACTCTTTAGTTTCTTGAACTGAATCAGCAGCTTTCTTACCGTCTGCATATACATAGTTGATTGTACGTTTAACTTCTTCTTTACGTCCATCTTCTAACTCTTTGATTAACTCAGGAGTCCATTTTGGTCCTGTTGGATTATTTGGATCAATTGGTTTTCCTGGAGTCGGAAGTGGATCATTTGGATTTACAGTTACTGGTTTAACTGTCACCAGAACTTTAAATTCTTGGTTAGTCTTAGAGTCTGCGTCGAATTTACCATCTGTTGGGTAGTTGTTTTCAACAACTGCGTAACCTTTAGCTTTCAAAGCTTCAATAGTTTTCTCTACTTCTGCAGCTTTAGTGAAGGCTTTCCCTGCATCTCCTGTATCAACGACTGATTGAGCCACTCCACCTTTTTCAGTCTTATCAGTTTCACTGTTTACTTCGATGAAGTGTGTAACTGCCACTTGAGAACCATCTTTCGTATAAACGATTGTAGTATCTTCAGTTGGGTTCGTTGGTGTTGGTGGGTTATATCCTTTAGTTGGATCGTTTGGATCTTTTGGAGTTAATGGTTTTCCATTTGGTCCTACTGGTGTTGTTCCTGGTACATAAGGAATCGTCGTTGTTGGTGTTCCTGGTTTTGTTGGATCGTCTGGATTATTTGGATATTGTGGGTTTTCAATTGTCGGAGGAGTGAATCCTTCTGGAACAACTGGTACAAATTTACCTAAATCTTTATAGATAACTTCTTCAATAATATCTTTATCCGTTGCGTTAACACCAGTTACATCTTTCTTAGATGACTCAACATCTCCTGTTGCTACATATCCAGTTTTAACTGGCACTACAGCTTTACCTTCAAGAGTTGTATCGTTATCTTTAGCTGTCCATTCACTATAAGTAATCTCTTTTGTTACAGCATTAACTGTTGCTGTACGTGTAAAGCTTACTGTAGTTTCATATTTAGGTTCTGCATCAGTTCCACGTTTCGTAGTATCTGCTACATCATCTGCATAAGTATACGTAATTGTACGTTTTACTTCTTCAGTTAGTTTAAGATCTTTATATTTTGGTCCATTAGGATTACTTGGATCTACTGGTTTTTCAGGATCGAAGTTTGGATCATTTGGATCAATTGTAATTTGTTTTGTTTTGTAAACAACTACTTCTTCGAAGTCCGCTGCATCAGCTGTTACTGTCTTAGCTGGAACATCACTTGTTGTTGGATTACTTACTAACGCAGAAGTATATCCATCAATTGTTGGTGTTGGCACTGATTCAAAATCAGCTGTTGTCTTAGGAGTCCAAGTTCCATATTCAACTTCTCCTGTCACAAGATTTACTTTAGCTGTTCTCGTGAATTCAAGAGTTTGAACTTTTTTACCAACTACATCTGTACCAAGTTTATTGTCTGGAACTGGAGTTCCATCATCATAAATATACTTGATAGTACGTGTTACAGATTCAGTAGTCTTCAAGTCTTTAACTGAATCAGGCCATTTTGGTCCGTCTGGTTTTGTTGGATCTACTGGTTGACCTGGTTCTGGTTTCACATAACCTGGAGTAGTTGGAGCTGTTGGAATATCTTTAACAATCGGTTTGAATGTCACTGTATATTCTTGGTTTGTTGATGCATCAGCATCAAATACTTTTTCAGCATCTGTTGATGGATAATCTTTTTCACCAGCATTTACATTTGCTACTTTTTCATATCCACGAGCTAAAATTTTGTTGATTGCTGCAGTTACATCCGCATCTTTCGTAAATGGTTTACCTGTATCACCTGTATCGACTACCGAAGGTTCCAATCCTTTACCAGTTGTATCTACGAATTTCGTTACCGCTACTTGAGAACCATCTTTCGTATAAACGATTGTTGTATCTCCTGTTGGTGTTGTTGGAGCTGGTGGTTCATATCCTTGTTTTGGATCTCCAGGTACTTTTGGTTTTAACGGTTGTCCATCTGGTCCTACTGGTGTAGTTCCTGGTACGTATGGAATTGTCGTTGTTGGTGTTCCTGGTTTTGTAGGATCATCTGGATTATTTGGATATTGTGGATCTTGAATTGTTGGAGGAGTGAATCCTTCTGGTACAACTGGTACATATTTACCTAGTGCTTTGTACACTACTTTTTCCGTAATATCTTTATCTTCTGCTTTTACATTTTCTACAGATTTAGTTGATGTCTCTACATCTCCCGTTGCCACATATCCTGCTACTTTCGGAAGCTCTGCTTTTCCTTCTAGTGTAGTATCGTTATCCTTCGCTTCCCATTCTCCATAAGTGATTTCACCTGTTACTGGGTTCACTTTAGCTATACGAGTGTAATTAACTTTTGTAGTAAATGGATCAGCTACATTCGTTCCAGCTTTGTTGCCATCTTTTTCAGCTTGATTTAGTTCACTTGCTTCTGTTGAGTAAGTATACGAAATCGTACGTGTTACTTCTTCAGTATTCTTCAATTTCGCAAGTAGTTCATCAGTCCATTTTGGTCCATTTGGATCATTTGGATTGATTGGCTCATCTTTCTTAGGTTCTTTATAGCCTGGAGCTTTTGGATCGACTGTAATTAGTTTCGTTTTATAAACTACTACTTCTTCGAAGTCTTTATCTGTAGCCGCTACAGTTTTCGCTGGCACATCTGCAACTGTTGGTGTTACACCTGCAACTGCCGCAGTGTATTTCTCAAGTGTTGGAGAAGTTACTGCTTCGAACGTTTGGTTCGCTGACCAATCTCCGTATGTGATTTCTCCTGTCGCTACATTAATCTTACCAGAACGAGTGAATTTAAGTGTTTTAACTTTCTTATCAGCTACACTTGTCAAATCAGACTCTGCTACTGGAGTACCATCTTCGTATACATACTTAATTGTACGTGTTACTTCTTCTTGTACTTTTACAGCGTTGATTAATGCTTCAGTCCATTTTGGTCCATCTGGATTATTTGGATCGATTGGCGTTACACCTGGTGTTGGTTTTGGATTATCGTTACTTGATGGTTTAGTTGGATCAAATGATGGAACATCTACTACTTTAGCCTTGAATTTCACCACATATTCTTGATCAACTGCAGCATCTTTATCGAACTTATCTGTTGATTTGAATCCATTATCAACTAGTTCGTAGCCTTTCTTAACTAGCTCAGCAATCTTATCAGTTACTGAAGTTGCTGTTGTAGCTGGGTAAGCTGCTTCTGATTTACCTGTTACTGCGATTGGATCTGCAAGACCTGGAGTAATTACTTTATCTGTATTAGTAGGGTCTACTTCTACGAATTTAACTACAGCTTTTTGAGCAACTGGAGTATAAAGTACTGTGATCTTGTAGTCATCTGCTTCTGCATCGATTGCTGCAGTCGCTTCTACAGTAGCATTATCTGGAGTATATCCAGTCACTTCTGGAGAGTTAACAAGGTTGAACTTATCGTCTTTTGCTACTTCTGCAGGTGTTAACGTTACACCAGTAGCTGTTCCACCTACCGGAGTCCATGGTCCAAATGTAACGATTGCTTTTTGAGCAGCTGTTGCATCTGCAGCTATCGCTTTGTTTGTGATGTAATCGTAGTAAACTGTACGAGCTTTGTATTCTTCTGGCGAATCATATCTACTAGCATCTAACACAGCTTTATAAGCAGCATATTCTGCTGGATACTCTTTCGCAGCTAATGTGTAGTCGATTGTACGGTCACGTTCAAAGTGAAGTGTTTCAGTCACTGTTGGTGCAGCCGTTGTTCCACGTTTATCTGCTGGTACATCATCTGTACTTGCATATTTGTATTCGATTGTACGTGTTACTTCTTGAGTATCTTTAATTTGACGAAGAACTTTTTTATGACGTAGGTAAACATTGAACGCTTGGTCTACATCTTTATCGTCATCGAACTTACGTCCACCTTCAATAGCTGTACCTTGAGTATTATTTGTATAGTCATCAGTTACTAATTCATAACCAAGGTCTTCATATTTCTTGATTGTGTCAGCTGTTAGGTAAGGAATCTTCGTATGAGATTTACCTTGAAGTGTTGTAACCCCATAAGTTGTTTTCGCATCTGCACCTGTTGCAGGAGCAGTTGCTGCTGTTTGAACTTCAAGAATACGAGCATCACCTGTTGCATCTAAGTCAATGTATGTTACTTTAGCTTTTTGGATATCAGCTTTGTAAACAACATACATATCAAAGTTATCTTTGTCGTCTGATCTTATTGCAGAAGAAGCTGGTTTATACGTTCCGACATCTTTTGTATTTCTATCAATCGGTTTATAAGTACCAATTTCCTTAGTATCTTTAATATGAGCCATTTCTCCTGTTGCATTTGGAGCATTGTATTCTAAAGTTACAACATTCGCTGTATAACCTTTTACAGTAGGAGAAACTATACTATTCATCTCTTCGTTATTTTCTCCATGTTTCCAATCGGAAATAATCAATGTTCCTTGAGAGAATTTAGTACCTTTAGGTATTTCAGTTCCTGCTGTGTATTCTGTACCATTCACATCTCTAACTGTATTCGCAGTTACCATCGGTTGGTCTAATACACCATCTTCATCAAACATTTTATATGTACGAGTATAGTTTAAAGTTTGAGAACGTGTTACTGGTTCATTATTGATCGATAAAATTGGATCATTATTTTTATAAGAAGCTTGACTAGTAGCTGTTGCATCATTATCACTCTCATACACATAGTGAATTGTACGTGTAATCGACGCTTCTGTAACTGGTGTTACTATTGGTGTGTATTTTGCTCTACCGTAATCAGTACCATATTTTTCTGTAACTTTATCATTTGCTACAACATCATTATAGTCTATATCTGGTTGTACTAAATCTACACCTGTTCCTCTTCCTACAAATCCAGGTTCTGGTGTAAATGTAACTTCACCTGTTGGTTTTCCACTTGCATCTTTCACAAGTTCGTATACCCCTTCACCTGTGATTGTTACTTTAGAATCGTTAGTGTTTGCCAGGTCATAACTACGTGGAACCTCTGTTATTGCTCCTGTTGTAGGATCAAGATGTGTTGCGCTTGGTAATATAACTTGATTTAACGGTAATATTCTCTTGACTTTAGTACCCGCTGGAATCGTGTTAGTTGCACGATATTTACCGTCAACTTTTACAACATCTCCTTTTCCTACAATTTGACTAATAGCTGTTTCTTTAGCTAGGGTAGAAATTTTATTACCTGATTCTCGTGGTATAGTATCACCTGTATTATATGTGACATTATTCCATGTATTATTCGCCGTTGTTACTAATGGATTTTTAAGTTTAGCTCCTGCTGGAATTCTTCCTCCGGCAGAAATAGTAGTCTCTGTACCGTTAGCTAGAGTAACAACCGTGTCTGCTGTAACAGGATGAGGATCAACTGGACTAGCTCCCGCTGGGATAGTTTTTCCAGTAACAAGTCGAACATTATTTACTACAACAGAACCTGTACCTGTTACTACCACATCTGCATCTTCAGCAATTTTCGCACGCGCTGGTAATTTATCTTTATCAGGAGTATACGTAACCACCTTACCATCAGCAAGTGTTAATGTAGTAGCCTTACTTACTTCAGTATCTTTATCGTATGAAGATTTATTACTATCTAAAGTATCCGCTAATTTTATACTCTTATTCTTATCTATGATTTCGAATTCATCAGCATACCTAGAATCTGTAATCTTATCTCCTGTTTCAGTTTCCACTGTTCCATATACTGGGATTTGAGGTCTAGCACTTTGTTTTTTACCTTGAACATCAGTAGTTGTAGTATCTTCACCTATTGGTCTCACATCAATAACAGTTGGAATATAACTAGTATCCATTGTTTTATAACCATTATTTCCATTGTTTGTATTTTCAAGAACCTTATCTTTTTCTGCTAATGTAGTAGATATTTTAGAAGCCTCAATTGTATCATTATTAGCTTCCCATCCAGTTGAATTATTATTATCATCCCATGCACGTACAGCAATACCTTTTGCTGTTCCAACATAAGATTTGTTAGGTTTAAATGTTAATGTAGTTTCATATAATCCATTTCCTACAGAAGTATTTTTACCTTCATTAGCAGGATTAACTTTATATGTACCTACTTCATTTCCTGCAGTATCATATTCTGTATACTCACTTAATAAATATTCTGTTTTCCCAGTTAATGGGTTTGTAACTTTAAGTCCTTTACCCAAAACTTTATTATTTTTATCTTTTACTGTTACATATTCTCCTGAATATACAGTGGCACCATTTCGTTCTACATGAACCTTGCCTGTAGAGTCTACACGATAATTTGCAGGTAATCCAGACTTATCAGCAATAGCTTCTTCTGACGCGACTTGCTTATCAGTTAGAACTATTTTCGGCGATAAATTCTCATTTTCAATTTGCGCCCATTTCGTAAATTTAGAATCTTTATTTTTACCATTAGCTATGAACATCGCATTAGTTGATAGTGTAACTGTTTGTTCTCGCCCTTGATAATCTTTTGTCTCATATCTAGTACCACGTGGCATGTGAACTACATGTGTTTGGAAATCCTCTACTTCCCCTGATGATGCCACACCTGTTGGTTCTAGAATCTCATCTTTTGTTAATGAAATACGTAAACGTACTCCTAAGCTATCTGCTGAGGTATCTAGTAATTGTGGCGTGTTTTTGAATTTAATATTGTAAGTTCCATTTTGGTTAACTTCTACGATTTCTGAAGATTCATTAAGATCAAATTTACCGTTGTTGTTGAAGTCTACCCATCCACGGATATAAGCTTTATCATTATTAACACCTAGGTTAGCACGAACACCTTCAAGGACATATTCATTACCTTGGGCTTGACGTAATTTGTACTCAGTTGCTACCGCTGGATCAAGAAGTTGGCTTTCTCCTTCATCTCCAAGAGTACCTTCACCTAAAGCACCTGTTGTGTGGTTATAAACTCCACGAATCGGAAGCTTAGATACTGGGTTCGCCATCTCAATAACATCACCTTGATTTAAAAGTACACGTGTGTTATCAGATTTTTCAATTACAGCATTACCATTTGGTAATAATAAGTATTTACCTGTTACACCCTTATCTGTTGTTACAATTGTTTTTCCTGATTCTAATGGTGTCTCTTTATATTTTTCTGATGTGATTAAATCATCAAGTACCCATCCACCTGAAGGGTCAGTTTTAGTTGAACGGAAATCTGGGTCTCCTTTAACATTACCTAGATATGGCTGAGTAGCTGTTACCTGAGTTTTAACTCCATCTTTAATAACTTCTTTGTTAAAGTCCCCGATAATATGTTGTGCAGAACCGTAAGATTGCGGAGCATCTCCTCCATCATAAATCATGAATCCGATTGTTCCTGCCTGCGCTCCTGCAGAGTTCAAGTACATCGATAATGTTTTAACGTTTTGAGAAAGAGCGATAGGTAATGAGTTTTTAGATCCCATTGATGTGTAGTTCGCTCCAAATGTATTAGTTCCGTATGCAATAGGTTTCCCTTTTTCGTCTAAGTTAACCCAATCTTTTGGATTATATCCCGCTTGCGCAAGACGTCCGTCAGCATTAACATCACTTTCTTTACTTGGATAAACTCCTTTAGCTGTTTTATCATCAATATCTTTTTGAAGATTTAATGCCATGAATTGTTCCCATTTCGTTCCATCTGTTTCAAATTGAACAATTTCTGTACGCCCTGCTTCTTCAGCATCAGCCGCAATTACGTTTACGTCTACAATACGACCATTATATGTCGCAGAAAGAGAAAATGTTACACCAACGTTAGATTCATCACGAGACGATGTAAATGCAGTAAGCATTTCACTTCCATCTGGATTTGTTGTTGGAAGTCCTGCTTTCCTTAAGTATGACCATTGAGTATCTTGAGATGTAATTAAGACATCCGCATGTCTTTGATCTCCAATTTTTTTATAAAGATTAGCTGATCCTGATGGTACAGCCTTACCATTCACATTAACATAAGAGAACCCAGTTTCAGCAAGTTTTGTCGCTGTTAAACCTTGACTTTCAATAGCTTTGTTGTAGTCTTGAACAGCTTTATGATAAGCAGCTGCTTTCGCATAATAAGCATCTGTATTAGCAAATGTTTCTGTTGGATATTCTGGTATCGTTAATGCTACACCATTTACTGATACTGTTGGGTTATTAGCCAACGTTTTTTTGTTTTTAGTAGCATTTTCTTTGAATCTTTTGTCTTCAGCTTGTGCTTTTGCTAATTGTTTTTCAGAACCCCAATCACCATAATCACGAACCGCATTCACAGGTCCTGCTGGTGTTTTATTTGGATCAGCCTCTACATTTTTCGAACCTAATTTTATAACTGTAGCTGTTAAAGTATAGCCTTCAACCTTTGTTTTAACATTGAACTTCATACCTTCTTGTAAAGCTTCGTAAAGTTCATGATCGTTTTGAGCTCCACCCGTGTAGTATAAATGTTCAACATATTTCGCAGTTCCTGAATTTAAGAATTTATCATCAGTTGTTAAACCTTTTGAACCATCAGCATAGGTAACATCACGAACCATTGTGATTTTACCTTCAACTCTGTCACCATTTGGATATGTGATAGTTTTAGTAATTGGTTGCGCTAATTTTCTTGCAGGCCCTACTACAGTACCATTAGAGTATGTAATAGATGCTGCTGCAAAGTCGAACCAGTTAATGTTATTTTTAAGTTGCTCTAAGTTTTTTGTACCCGCAGTACCAACAACAGTATCTCCAGAAGGAATATTAGTTTTAACACCATTTATTGTAACAGTTGCTCCACCTGCAGTTCCGTTTCCTTTTTGTACTACTTCAATCATAGAAGGATCCGTAATGCTTGGGTTGGCATTCATGATTTCACGTTTAACCGCAGCTATCTCTTCTTCGGTTAATTCATTAATATTTTTTACTGGAGTCTTAGTTGTAGGAGCTACGATTGCTGTATTGGTAGTAGTTTCACCTGCCAACACCGCTTCAACTTTACCTACGTGTCCTGCACGTTTCATCTCAGCATAGACTGCTTCAATGGCAGATGAAATACGTTGGAGTTGGGCATCCAATTCTTGTTTAGTGATTTCTCCTGCCGCAAGAGCTTTCTTAGAAGCTTCAATTTGAACTTTAGCTGCAGCTACTGCAGTTGCGATTGCTTCTTTTCCAGCTTTATCTTCTGCTTTTTTATCCGCAAAGTTTGAGGCAGTTGTGTTCAATACTTCTGCTTCAGATGTCAACTGTTCAAGGACAGTTTTAGTAGCAGTAATTGGATTTTCTGCTTTCTTTTCGTCCTTTTTATCAGATTTTTCATCAACTGCTTTATCAGCTTTTTTGTCTGTTGAAGGAGCAGTTAGTGTTGCTTTTTCTTTATCAGCTGCTTCTGTTTTTTCAGTTGTAGCTGTTTCAGATGCTTTTTCATCTTTCTTAGACGCTTCAGCAGCTAATTTTGCAACTTCCTCATCACTCAAGGTTGGCTTTTCTGCTACAGCAGCTTCTGTCGTAGCAGAAAGAGCAGGTGTCGTCACATTTGCGACATTCTCACTTTCCTTATCATCTTTTGGTGCAGATGCAACAGCTTCTGTTTTATTTTCAGTAGCTGCTTCTTCTGCCTTGGCAGTCGTTTGGGCAGCACCCAAAATCAAGGCTGTCCCCAACAACACACTCGCAGCACCAAAATGGTACTTACGAATAGAGAAACGTTGGCTCAGGCCATACCAATCAAAAGATTTATTTTTTTGTCTTTTTGATTTATACATAATGTTCACTTTCCTTTTTTAATTATGTAACCAGAAATTACAATTACATACGATATATTATACCATGCAATCGTCTTCATTTCAACGAATTTGAACATTTTCTATATCATTTGATAATTGAATTTTCTTTCGTTTTTAAAAATTAAACTGTTGTAATATATAATGGTAAATATCGTTCTACAGAAAGATTAATCTTGGCTTTTCGCTATTTTTTTGATATAATAAATTAAAGTATAATTTCACTGGAGGTTCTATGCGTTTTAATCAATTCAGCTATTTAGCGCTACCTAGAGATACAATTATCTTTGAATTAAAAAAGTATGGATTTGATTTACCAGTCAACATTACAAATAAACAAATGCTTGAAGCGTTTCTTATTCGTTTCTTTTTTAATTTTAAAAATAGCTCCTATCCTCTATCCAGTTTAGCAGTTGATACAGAAACTGACTTATTGACATTTTTTCAATCAGATAAAGAGTTGACTGCAGATATTTTCTATACTGTGGCTTTTCAACTTTTAGGCTTTTCCTATTTGGTTGACTTCGAAGACAGTGAAGCTTTTCGTAAAGAGACTGGATTCCCTATTGTATACGGTGACTTGATTGAAAATCTCTATCAATTACTCAATACTCGCACTAAAAAAGGGAATACTCTTATCGACCAACTTGTCAGTGACGGTCTTATTCCTGAGGATAATGACTATCACTACTTTAACGGCAAAAGTTTAGCAACTTTTTCTAGCCATGATGTCATTCGAGAAGTCGTTTACGTTGAGTCTCGTGTCGATACTGACCAAAAAGGTCTACCAGACCTAGTCAAGGTCAGCATTATTCGTCCTCGTTATGACGGGCAAATCCCTGCTATCATGACTGCGAGCCCTTATCATCAGGGAACCAATGATAAAGCTAGCGACAAGGCTCTCTACAAGATGGAGGGCGAACTCGAAGTCAAACCTACTCACAAGATTGAGCTAGAAGAACCTCAACTAAATCTCGTCCAAGCCCAAGGTCAAGCTGAGCTTGTGTCAGAAGCAGAGGAAAAGCTAACGCACATCAATGCTAGCTATAGTCTCAACGACTACTTCCTTCCACGTGGTTTTGCTAATCTATATGTTTCAGGTGTTGGTACAAAAGACTCTACTGGTTTCATGACTAACGGGGATTACCAGCAAATCGAGGCTTATAAAAATGTTATCGATTGGCTCAATGGTCGTTGCCGTGCCTTTACTGATCACACGCGCCAGCGTCAAGTCAAGGCTGACTGGTCAAACGGAAAAGTGTCCACAACTGGACTTTCCTATCTTGGTACCATGTCCAATGGTCTTGCGACTACAGGTGTCGATGGTTTAGAAGTCATCATTGCCGAGGCTGGCATTTCTTCATGGTACAACTACTACCGTGAAAACGGTCTGGTCACTAGCCCAGGTGGTTATCCAGGTGAGGACTTTGACTCTCTTGCTGAACTAACCTACTCTCGTAATCTCTTGGCTGGCGACTATATCCGTGGTAACGAAGCTCACCAAGCTGACTTAGAAAAAGTAAAAGTGCAACTGGATCGCAAGACTGGCGATTACAATCAGTTTTGGCATGACCGCAATTATCTGCTCAATGCCCATAAAGTAAAGGCTGAGGTTGTCTTTACCCACGGTTCACAGGATTGGAATGTCAAACCACTTCATGTTTACCAGATGTTCCATGCTCTTCCAGCTCATATCAATAAGCATCTCTTTTTCCATAATGGTGCCCATGTTTATATGAACAACTGGCAGTCCATTGACTTCCGTGAATCTATGAACGCCTTACTGACTAAGAAATTATTGGGACAAGATACAAATTTCCAACTTCCGACCGTTATCTGGCAGGACAATACAGCTCCTCAGACTTGGCAGACTCTTGATGATTTTGGTAATCAGGAAAGCTCAGAAACTTTCTCACTTGGTCAAGAAGAGCAAGTCATTCAAAACCAGTACCCAGATAAGGATTTTGAGCGCTATGGTAAAACATACCAGACCTTTAATACAGACCTCTATCAAGGGAAAGCCAATCAAATTACTATTGACCTTCCTGTGACCAAGAACCTCCACCTGAACGGTCGCGCTCAGCTCAATCTTCGTATTAAATCTAGTACCAATAAGGGGCTCTTATCGGCCCAACTACTGGAACTTGGACAAAAGAAATATCTACAACCTTATCCAGCTGTTTTAAGTGCTAGAACCATTGACAACGGTCGCTACCACATGTTGGAAAATCTCTGTGAATTGCCATTTCGTGAAAATGCGCAACGAGTCGTGACAAAAGGCTATCTCAATTTACAAAATAGAAATGATTTACTGTTAGTAGAAGATATTACTGCAGATGAATGGATGGATGTGCAATTTGAACTGCAACCGACTATTTACAAGTTACAAGAAGGAGATACTCTTCGTTTAGTCCTCTATACTACTGACTTTGAAATCACCATACGTGACAATACCGCATACCAGCTGACTGTTGATCTTGAACAGTCTAGTCTTATCCTACCTTGTCAAAAGGTTTAATATATCAGACTTTCAAGATGGAACTATTTCCACTTGAACTGTTAAACTACACATAAACTTGGTATCAAATTCAATCCTAGTCTAGACCTTTGATATGCATAATACTGGATTTGGGACAAAAGATACTAAGACCCTAACCAACATGTGCAATCATTTATAATACTCGCTACCATACCACATGTTGGAAAATCTCTGTGAATTGCCATTTGGCATAAATTCACAACAAGTCGTGACAAAAGGCTACCCTAATTGAGTGATTTACTGTTAGTAGAGGACACTAATGTAAATAAACGGATAGAGAGCCAATTCATCTCCACCCAACTAGTGACAAGTTAAAAGAGGGAGATTCTCTCCGTTTAGTCCTATACTACTTACTTTGAAATCATCATACGTGACAATACCGCTTACCACCCGACTGACAATCTCGTTCAGTCCACGCTTTCTGTATCTAGTACAAGGAGTAACATTTTATGAATAAATCTGAACACCGACACCAACTCATACGAGCTCTTGTAACAAAAAACAAGATTCATACTCAAGCTGAGCTACAAGCTCTTCTTGCCGATAATGATATTCAAGTTACACAAGCTACACTTTCGAGAGATATTAAAAGTATGAACCTTTCAAAAGTACGAGAAGAAGACAACTCTTACTACGTGCTCAATGCAGGTTCAACCTCAAAATGGGAAAAACGTCTCGAAATTTATATGGAAGATGCTCTTGTCTTGATGCGTCCAGTTCAACACCAAGTCCTACTAAAAACCCTTCCTGGGCTTGCTCAATCCTTTGGTTCTATCATTGATGCTTTGAGCTTTCCTGACGCTATCGCTACCCTCTGTGGCGATGATGTCTGTCTTGTCATCTGTGAAGATGCAGAAGCTGCTCAAAAATGCTTTGAAGAACTGAAAAAATTCGCTCCACCATTTTTCTTTGAAGAATAAAAAATTCCGTGTCTAATCTGGCACGGAATCTTTTTATCTATTTTACTGAGATGGATTGTCTTTTTTAGTTCGTGCCAATCTCAGGGCACGATTTGGATTGAGACGATTAAACAGTTCTTCCAATTTCTTTTCATTCCAAACATCTGCGGCGGAAACGAAATTGCCATCCGCATCTCGGAAAGATATCGGTTTATCTCCCATAACAGTCTCCTAGTCTACAAATTCAAACTCAAATTTACCAATGCGGACCAAGTCCCCATCCTTAGCACCACGCGCACGAAGGGCTTCATCAACCCCCATACCACGAAGCTGGCGAGCAAATTTCATGACTGATTCGTCACGATCAAAGTTGGTCATATTAAAGAGTTTCATGAGTTTTTCACCAGAAAGTACCCATGTCGCATCGTCATCACGACTAATTTCAAAGGCCTTCTCTTCCTCGTCAAATCCATAGTAAGCTTCTTCTTCCATATCTGACTCATCATAGAGCAAGAATTCTGGTGTCTTATCTAACAATTCAGCTGTCGCATCCAAAAGTGTAGCCAGACCTTGCTTAGTCAAACCAGATATTGGGAAAATAGCTGGTAACTCTTCAAATTCATCGTAGTTTTCAGCCAATTTTTTCTTGAATTCTACAAGATTTTCCTGACTCTCAGGCATGTCCATCTTATTGGCTACGATAATCTGTGGACGCTCCATGAGGCGAAGATTGTATGACTCCAGCTCCTTATTGATGGCAAGATAATCCTCATAAGGATCACGGCCTTCGCTAGCTGACATATCAATAATATGAAGGATGACACGTGTACGCTCGATGTGACGGAGAAACTGTGTCCCCAAACCAACACCTTGACTAGCACCTTCAATCAAACCTGGTAGATCAGCTACTGCAAAGGATTCACCTGATTGAGTACGAACCATACCTAAATTTGGCACAATAGTCGTAAAGTGGTAGGCACCAATTTTAGGTTTAGCAGATGTGATAACACTTAAAAGTGTTGATTTCCCAACAGATGGGAAGCCTACTAAACCAACATCCGCAAGGATTTTAAGTTCCAATTGTAACTCACGTTCCTGACCTGGTTCTCCATTTTCAGAGATTTCCGGTGCAGGATTTTTTGGTGTCGCAAAGCGAATATTTCCACGTCCACCACGACCTCCGTGGGCAACAATAAATTCTTGCCCATGCTCAATCAAATCTGTCAAGACCTTGCCAGTCTCTGCATCACGCACAGTCGTACCTTGTGGTACTCGAACTCTAAGGTCCTCAGCACCACGCCCATGCATCCCTTTGGTCATCCCTTTTTCACCAGAATCAGCTTTGAAATGGCGATTGTAGCGGAAATCCATCAAAGTACGTAGTCCTTCGTCTACAACAAAGACCACATTACCTCCACGTCCACCATCACCACCCCAAGGACCGCCATTAGGGACATATTTTTCACGGCGAAAGGCAACCATGCCATCGCCACCATTACCAGCCTTGACCTTAATCTTGGCTGTATCTAAAAACATACTCATTTTTCTTCTCACTTTAAAAAAGGGCTGGGAAATCCCAGTCACAAAATTTCTTAAATCTATTTTATAGATTACTGAGGGCACCAATTGCAGTTGCAAAAATACCCAAAATACTTGCTACTAACATGATAAGCACGATAAGCAAGGTTAATTTCTCAAACATCGTTTTTTTACGTTTTCCATTATCTCCAAAAGCCATTTTTTCTCTCCTTCATTACATTCTATTTTCTATTATCTTAGCATGAATTTAGCTAGTTTTCAATAGTCACTTGCTACCGGCGCAATAATCCATAAAATAATATAAGCTACAATTCCTGCCCCATAACAAAATGCAAGAACACCCCATATTACACGAACAATAGTCGGATCAATATCAAAATAATTTGCGACCCCAGCACATACTCCAGCAATTTTTTGATCACAACCACTTCTCATCAATTGTTTTTTCATAACTATTCCTCTTTCTATTCTTCATGGTCTTTCCAATAATCTCTTATGCTGATTAACTGTGTTTTTGAAGCTTTCAGCATGCGTCTAGAGCCTTTTACGGGCACAGCAACCACCTGTTGTGGTAAATACAAAACTGTCTTAAAGATACGCTGACTGACCGTATCATCTTTAACTAAATCTTTCTGGAAATTATTTGAAATAATAGCATCCAAATAAAATTCATGCACCCGTTTTCCAAAATTCTCAGCTGAAATCTCGTACAATTTAGCTGATAAGGTATGCTCATTCATATCTGGCGTTGCAATCAGGGCCTCTAAAATGGCTCCAGCCAAATCATGTTCACCGTAATACAAGGTTCCAAACATTTTATCACTGATCAGATTGTCCAGATAAGGATTTCCGTGAGCAATGACAGGCGTTCCACTGGCCAAGCTTTCCAAGTATGTCAAACCTTGCGTCTCACTTGTCGATGCAGAGATAAAGAAATCCGCCGCCTTATAGTAAAGAGCCGTCTCACTAGGAGCAATCATCCCTGTAAAGACAACAGAGTCTTGAATCTCTAGTTTCTGGGCTTGCTCTTTAAGGTCATTCAGATAAGGGCCATCCCCTGCAACTACCAGTTTGACCTTGTCTTCTTCTTTCAGAACATCAGCAAAGGCTGCTAATACTGCTTGAATATTTTTTTCATAGGAAATTCTGGAAAGACTAAGCAACATCTGTTCATCATCTTGAATCCCTAGTTTACTACGCAGTTCTTCCAGATTTTCTTGCTTGATTTCCGGACGCTCAAACTTGGCTAATTCAATCCCAGTTGGA
The DNA here is from genome assembly GCF_028156745.1 of Streptococcus gwangjuensis. Classification (GTDB taxonomy): domain Bacteria; phylum Bacillota; class Bacilli; order Lactobacillales; family Streptococcaceae; genus Streptococcus; species Streptococcus gwangjuense_A. The sequence continues at coordinate 284,444 of NZ_JAODJG010000029.1, read as the reverse complement.
ATGACCCGTTTTTCAACCTTAACCTTATAGTCAGATAGCAAGTCTCGGACAATCTCACTCGGGCAAATAACCCCATCCACATCATGCAGGAAACCTCTTACTAAGTACTTGACCATACTAGGACGAATCAACATCCCCTTAGCAATATAATGCACGTAGTCTTCGTATTGGGTGTGATAGGTATGGATGACTGGAATCTTCAATTCACGCGCAATCCAAATTCCCAACAAGCCAAGAGAAAATTCTGTCTGAGTATGGATAATATCCAGTTGATATTGTTTAGCAATTTCAAGCGCCTTGCTGAATCCTCGATAGGCAAAGCGGCGATCCTTAAAAGCAAAGAAAGGAACACTTGGAATACGGATGATTTGCCAATCTTCGTAGCGATTGACATCCTTATCTGTCGTAGTAAAGATAAAAACAGCATGCCCCTGCTTTTCAAGTTCTGTTTTCAAGGTTCGAATACTGGTCGCAACACCAGAAACCTGAGGAAAATAGGTATCTGTAAATAAACCAATTCGCATAGATTACCTCACTTTTTACTTTCTCCCTAAAGCGGCTTGTTTCTCATAAAAATCCAACCAGATTTGTAAGAGATGCTCTTCAGAATACTCTCTAGAAATATTCTTAGCTTTTTCTTTCAAATCTTTTAAAGCATCAGGATTCGCTTGATATTCCAGAATAGCTTCTTTCATCTCTTCTCTATCTGCTGTCGCCCGATAATTGCCCTCCAAAATTACCTTATAAAGATCTAAATCACGCAACATAATCGGAGCTTCACAACTGGCAGCTTCTAGGATAGTCATAGGAAAGAGTTCATTGTAACTAGGAAGCAAGAAAAGATCCGCTAGGGCATACAATTCGCGCATCCGCTCTGGCGATACAATACCTGGAAAAATCAAATTTTGAGGGGGATTTTCCATAATTTTCTTATAGCGTTCATAACCATCTGTCATACCACCAAAAGAGAAACCACCGGCCCAGATAAAGGTAATCTGAGGCAATTCCTCAGCCAGACGGATAAAATCATCAATCCCTTTGCGTTTCTGAACTTGACCAGCACCAACTACGATAAACTGATTATCACTAATACCTAGCTCTGTTCTCAGTCTCGCTACCTCTTCTTGTGGAAGTGGATGCCATTTTTCCTTGTTGACAAAGTTAGGAATATAGGTCACTTTTTCACGTGGAATACCAGCTGCCACCAAATCCTCGATAAACATAGGATTAACCACAACCAGGTGCTCCATCCGGTTGTAAAAAGAAAATACATAGCGCTTAACAATTCCCTTTAAGAAAAATGGAATTTTCAAACTCCCCTCAAGTGTATCAGGCAAGAAATGCACATAGCCAATTTTTCTCCCTGAGCGTTTCTTTTGGAATGTTGATAAATAATAGGGGAAATCAATTGTATGAAAGTGAGTCACATCGGCTTCGATTGGAAGATTTTCTGTAACAATCAATTGGTCCTTGGCATCACGGTGAAGAAGACGAACTAATTCACGGTAGGCACCTGAAACTCCTTGTCCTGCTACTTTCTCACTTGAACTCAACATATTGATGCGTAATTTCTTTTTTTCCATAACTACTATTATATCATTTTCTTTGAATAAAATCAGCAAAAGAAAGGAGAGACTAGAGGAAAAGAGGGGGAAATTTCCTCGCCTTTCCAATAATCTCTCACATGCTTTTATATGTTTACTTAATGCCTAGGGCAATGCGTGCATAGCGACTCATTTTTTCAACTGTCCAGGCTGGATACCAAACTAATTTAACCTCAGTATCCGTTACTTCTGGTACCTCTGTCATAGCATCATAAATCTGGTCGGTCAAAAGGTCGGCTAGGGGACAACCCATGGTGGTCAAAGTCATATCAATCTCTGTTTGTCCTGTGTCACCGTCAAAACGAATCTCATAGATCAAACCAAGATTGACAATATCGATTCCCAACTCAGGGTCAATAACTTCTTCCAAGGCTGATAAAATTCTTGTTTTGATATTTTCAATTTGCTCTTCTGTATAAGCCATATTCATCCTCACTCTTAGTCTTCAATAAAATCACGAAGCGGTTTGCTGCGACTTGGTTGGCGTAGTTTTCTCAAAGCTTTAGCTTCAATCTGACGGATACGCTCGCGAGTCACGTTAAAGACTTTACCCACATCTTCAAGGGTACGCATTTTACCATCATCTAGCCCAAAACGCAGACGCAAAACATTTTCTTCACGGTCTGTAAGAGTATCCAAGACCTCATCCAACTGCTCACGCAAGACAATACGAGTTGTATAATCCACTGGATTTTCAATCACTTCGTCTTCGATAAAGTCTCCAAGGTGGCTATCATCCTCTTCACCAATAGGAGTTTCAAGAGATACTGGTTCTTGGGCAATCTTCAAGATTTCACGAACCTTGTCAGGTGTCATATCCATACGTTCAGCGATTTGCTCAGGTGTTGGATCTTGCCCCAATTCTTGAAGGAGATTACGCTGTTCACGAACCAATTTATTGATGGTTTCAACCATGTGAACTGGGATACGAATGGTACGAGCTTGATCCGCAATAGCACGAGTGATAGCCTGACGAATCCACCAAGTTGCGTAAGTTGAAAACTTGAATCCTTTAGAATAGTCAAACTTGTCAACCGCCTTCATCAAGCCCATATTTCCTTCTTGAATCAAATCAAGGAACTGCATACCACGGCCAACATAGCGTTTAGCAATAGAAACAACCAAACGAAGGTTAGCTTCTGCCAGACGTTGTTTGGCTTCGATATCACCAGCTTCAACAGCCAGTGCCAATTCTTTTTCCTCTTCATTGGTCAAGAGAGGAACGACACCAATCTCTTTCAAGTACATACGGACAGGGTCATTAACCTTAGCCGAAGTTGAACCAATCAAGTCCTCGTCGCTGAGTTCTGGCTCTTCTTCTGCACTAAGAACACGCGCACTTGGATTTCCTTCGTTATCTGTGATAGAAATCCCTGCATCCTGAATTCGTTGCAAGAGATCTTCAATCCCATCAGCATCCAAGGTAAAAGGAATAACTAGACTAGCATTGATTTCATCATCAGTTGCTGTCCCTTTTTGTTTATGATTACGGATAAATTCTGCCACTTGTACGTCAAATGTTGTTACTTCTTTTTGTTTTGTTGCCATTATTACTCCATTCTTCTCTTTTGGGAAATTAAACGTTCCAATTCTTCTAGGGCTGTATCGGTATCTCCTACATGGCTAGCTTCCTGCACCTTCTTTTTGATTCTCATATTGTCCTGATTCAAGAGAGCCTTGTTTCGAGTCATTTCTACTTCACTTAGTTCCTGCGGTGACATCTCAGCAGGCAAATCCTGAGCTAAAACTTGATACCAAGCTCTTTCAACTTCCTCTGGCTGCTCTGCTAAAACTTCCGGAGGAAGATTTCCATACTGGCCAAGCAAGTCATATAAGACCTGAAATTCAGGCGTGTCAAATGAAAAGTCTTCTCGCAAACGGTAATCGTTCAAAACAAGAGGGGACTCCATCATTCGATAAAGTAGATGAGCTTCTGCCCTCATAATAACTGATAACTGCTTGGTGACAGGCATGGTGATTTGCGTCGGTCTGGAAATTCCTTCCATGCGATTCTGCCTTTGCGCCTGACGGCTCTCATTCACAATCTGCTCAATCTGGGCATAATCAAAGGACGCCAGACTATCAGCTAAAATATGAATATAGCTGTTTTGAGCAGTGATAGACTTTTCTTGAACAATCAAGGGAGCTATTTTTTCAATAAACTCAATTTGAGCCTGCAGATTTTCACTGTTTTCAGGCTTGTACTGGTGAATGTAGAACTCAATCGGACTAATACGAGTTTTCGTTAATAGATAGGCCAAATCTTCTGGTCCATTTTTTTGTAAATACTCATCTGGATCCAAGTTATCAGGCATGCTGACGATCTGCACAGGCATATCATCAATTTCGTCCAGCGCTTTCAATGTCGCGGCTTGCCCAGCCTTATCACCATCATAAACAAGAACCAACTTCTTGGTTAACCTTTTCAGATGCTCAACATGCTCACGACTCAAGGCTGTTCCCATAGATGCAACAGCGTTTTCGATTCCAGCCTGATAAGCTGCAATGACATCCATGAACCCTTCCATCAGGTAAATCTCACTGGCTTTTCCAGAAGATTTTTTTGCCCTATCCATATGATATAATTCGTAACTTTTGTTAAAAATTGCAGTCGATCGGCTATTTTTATACTTAGAAGTTTGTGAATCCGTTTTCTGCCAGATACGACCTGAGAAGGCAATAACCTTTCCTTGGTCATTTGTCAGGGGAAACATAATGCGATTGTGAAAGGTGTCTACAAATTGATTGGCATCCGAGAGGTAAAACAGGCCTGAATCCAAGAAATCCTCTTCACGATACTGACCAGACAAACGTTGATAGAGATAGTTGCGTTCTGGAGGTGCTAAACCAATCCGAAAATGTTTAAGCACTTCATCTGTCAAACCACGCTGATAAAGGTAATTTCTCGCTTCTTCTCCCATAGTCGTTGTCATGAGAATAGCATGGTAAAATTTGGCTGCATCTTCGTGCATATCATAAAGAGCTTGGTGAGGCGAAACTGACTTTTGTTCACTATAAAGCGGTTTTTCAACCTCAATCCCAACTCGCTGACCTAAGATTTGGACAGCCTCCATAAAGGGAACACCTTGATACTCCTCAATGAACTTAAAGACATCACCTGAACGACCACAACCGAAACAGTGGTAAAACTGCTTATCCTCTACAACGTTGAAAGAAGGTGTTTTTTCACCATGAAAAGGACAGAGCCCTAGATAGTTCCGTCCTGCCTTTTGTAAAGAAATCACATCTCCTATGACTTCCACAATGTTGGCATTGTTTTTGATTTCTTCAATGACTTGTTTGTCAACCATACACAATACCTCCATCTTATCATAGTATCACGTAAACTAGTATAGCTTATTTCTGAAAAAAAGTAAACCATTTCATACGCTTTCCGTAATTATCTTTGCCTTATTTTTCTAAATAGAAAAGAAAGTTAAAAAACTCAGAAACATTTTAATGCTTCTAGGTTTTTCTTCTCTATTTTTTGATGAAAATAAAGTTCATCTATTCAAACAATTGATAGTAGTCTGAGATTTTCATCTTAGCTTTATCTTCTTGGTTCAAATCTTGGATAATCTGTCCTTCTTTCATGACAATCAGACGGTTTCCGTACTTCAACGCGTCCTCCATATGGTGGGTAATCATCAAGGCTGTCAGCTGATCTTTCTTGACAAATTCGTCTGTCAATTCCATGAGGGCGACACTGGTCTTTGGATCAAGGGCTGCAGTATGCTCGTCTAACAAGAGTAATTCAGGTCGCTTCAAGGTTGCCATCAAGAGACTCAAGGCCTGTCTTTGCCCACCTGATAAGAACTCAATCGGTGTATTCAAGTGTTTCTCAAGACCATTTCCCACTTTTTCAATAGTTGCCTGAAATTCATCCTTATAACTTGTCAAGCGTCGTGGTAACAATCCACGCTTTTCACCACGAAACTTGGCAATCAAGAGATTCTCTGCCACTGTCATACGAGGAGCTGTCCCCATCTTTGGATCTTGGAAAACTCGAGACAGATACTTAGCCCGCTTCTCTGGTGAAAACTTGGTAACATCCTCACCTAAAATACGGATAGTTCCACTGGTTAATGATAGGGTCCCTGCAATAGTGTTAAAGAGGGTTGATTTACCAGCACCATTTCCACCTAAAATCGTGATAAAGTCTTGTTCAAAAATTTCTAATGAAACATCATTTAAAATAATCTTTTCTTCATCAAAGCCATTTTTAACGACTTTGGTTGCATTTTTTAATTCTACAATTGCTGTCATTTGCTTAACTTGGCTCCTTTCAAGATTGTTTGCTTAAATGTTGGAATCATGAGACAGACTGCCAAAATCAAGGCACTGTACAAACGGAGGTAACTTGTATTAAATCCAAGCGCTATGACGGCCCACACTAAGAATTGATAGGCGATAGAACCTACAACGATGGCAACCAGACGCTCTGCTAAGCTCAAACTCTTGAAAATAACTTCCCCAATGATCAAACTTGCAAGACCTACAACGATAACCCCGATTCCTCGAGATACATCAGCATAACCTTCTTGCTGGGCAATGAGAGCACCTGCAAGGGCAATCACACCATTTGATAAGACCAAGCCCATAAGCTCCATGCGTCCAGTATGAATCCCGAAACTTCTAGCCATATCAGGATTGTCTCCTGTAGCAATATAGGCTTGTCCGAGTTTAGTGTCCAAGAAAAAGAGCATGAGAGCAATAACAATACTCACAAAGATGAGACCTGTCAAGAGTTGATTCAAATCCGAATCAAAAGGCAAAACATCCTGAATTTGCTTGGTTCCAAGCAGGCCTAAATTCGCACGTCCCATAATCAAGAGCATGATTGAGTGACAAGAAGTCATCACCAAAATCCCTGAGAGTAAGGTTGGGATCTTCCCTTTTGTATAAAGAAGTCCTGCTGCCATTCCAGCCAAACAACCTGCTCCTACAGCAACAAGTGTCGCTAAAAATGGGTTCACGCCTTTGGTTATCAAAGTGACAGCAACAGCTCCGCCAAGAGGGAAGGAACCTTCCGTCGTCATATCTGGAAAGTTTAAAATCCTAAATGTCATAAAGATCCCCAGACCTAAAATAGCCCAGACAAATCCTTGAGAAATAATAGATAATATCATCTGTTTCTTAACCTTTTCTATATGATTTCTATTGTAAAAAATTGGAGGAGATGTCCCCAACTCCTCCATTGTAGATTATTCAATCACTTGTCCTGCTTCTTTTAGAACAGATTCAGGAATCGTAATACCTAGTTCTTGTGCCAATTTTTTGTTAATTACTGACTTACCAGTTGAAAAGACATTGACTGGAGTATCAGCTGGTTTTGCACCTTTCAAAACTTGTGCAATCATTTTACCTGTTGCCACACCGAGATCATGTTGATCAACTACAACTGATGCCAAACCACCTGCTTCTACCATGGCAGTAGCGCTTGGGTAAATTGGTTTTTTAGCTGATTGGTTGCTTGATACAACAGTTGAGAAGGCTGAAGCAATTGTGTTGTCGATTGGAACCCAGATAGCATCAACCTTGCTAGTCATAACATTGACTGTTGAAGCAATTTCATTTGTTGAAGGAACTGCAAATGTTTCTACTGTCAAACCTGCTTTTTCAGCATAAGCCTTAAATTCTTCTACCTGAGTTTTTGAATTGTCTTCGCTGCTTGAGTAAAGAGCTCCGATTGTTTTCACATTTGGTGTCAAAGCTTTGATAAGTTCAACTTGTTGTTGAGCTGGATTGTGGTCAGATACCCCTGTGATGTTGCCACCTGGTTTTTTCAAATCCTTGACCAAGTTAGCACCAATTGGGTCAGTAATAGCGGCCATGATAACCGGTAGGTCTTTTGTTGCACTAGCCAATCCTTGAGCTGCTGGTGTTGCAATACCAACCACAAGGTCATTCCCATTTGCAACCAATTGTTTACTCATTGTCGCAACCTTACTTTGGTCACCTTCTGAGTTCATAAAATCGATTTTAACTTGGTCATCTTTATAACCTTCTTCTGCAAGTCCATCTTGAATTCCTTTATAAATCAAATCAAGAGATGGATGGCTCACAAACTGAAGGACACCAACTTTGGCAACTTTCTTCTCATTCTTAGCTTCTGGTTTATTCATTGAAGAGTAAATCAAGCTTCCTGCTACTAAGACTGCTAATGCAGCGATAATTCCAATTAAACGTTTATTTTTCATTCTATTTCTCCTTTTTATTTCCTTTAAAATGCTTCACTTATCTAAACAAGCGACGCCATCGTTTTCTTTCCATACTAACCTCCATCAAAAAAGTCCTCACACAAAAAACTTGTGTGAGGACGTCGATGCGCGGTACCACCTCAATTATAGGAAATTTCCCTATCGCTCTGTCTCGCAATAACGAGATGCACTGTAAGGTGTGCACACCGAATTTTTATGATTTCAAATTCTAAATAACATTCAGCCCAATTTTCATCATCATCACTTATCTGTTTTCAGCTACCACAGACTCTCTAAAAAGTTTATATGATTACTTTTCTGAATGGTTAAATTATATCATTTTTCAACTACTTGTCAAGACTCTTTTAGCATTTTTTTGAAAGAGTCAAAAACTTCCCCTATGGAACAGAGGAAGTTTGATAGGGTATCAGCCTGAATTACGCAATCCTGTCGCAATTCCGTTGATGGTTGTATGGATTAATTTTTCTTGGTCACTAGATAATTCTCCTCGGCGTTGACGTTTAATCAACTCCAACTGGATATAGTTAAGGATATTAAAGTAAGGCATACGGTAATCCAAACTTGCTTTTAGATATGGATTTTCAGCCAAAAGTTCATCATAACCTTCGATAGCCAAGATAACTTCCTTGGTAACTTGCCATTCATTTAGAATAGTCTCATAGATTGCTTTTACTTCTTCATCCTCACACAGTTTGGCATATTCAAAAGCAATATTCATATTTGATTTTGACAAGACCATATCGACATTTGAAAGAAGCGATTGGAAGAAAGGCCAGTTTTGGTACATATCTCGTAAGATAGCGATATTTTCTGGATTTTTATCGATAAATTCCTTGAAGCTTGAACCAACCCCATACCAGCCAGGGAACATAACACGGCTTTGCGACCATGAGAATACCCAAGGAATGGCACGCAAACCACCAATTTCAGTAATAGTCTTACGAGCGGCTGGACGAGAACCAATGTTAAAGCTTGAAATAGCCTTGATTGGACTTGACTCGAAGAAATAATCATAAAAATGATCATTACCAAAGACCAAATCACGGTAGATATCGTAACTACGGTCCACTACTTGATCCATAATAGCTTCATAACGATTTGAAGTATTGGTATCGCTCTTCTTCTGAGTAATCATACGGTTAATGGCTGCTGAAACCAGCATTTCAAGGTTATAGTAGGCTGCGTCTTTGTTACCGTATTTATTACCAATTACTTCACCCTGCTCCGTCAAGCGGATACGATCCTTGATAGACTTAAGCGGTTGAGAGGTGATGGCTTCATAGGTTGGTCCACCACCACGACCGACAGTTCCACCACGGCCGTGGAAGAAGGTAACCTTAACGCCACATTCATCTCCGATAGCAGTCAATTGTTGCTGAGCTTTGTAGAGGGTCCAACATGATGATAGGTAACCACCATCTTTATTACTGTCAGAGTAGCCCAACATGATTTCTTGATAGTTATTGCGTGAAGCAATCCATTTCTTGGCAAGAGGAAGAGAAAGGTATTCTCTCATGGTTTCTTCTGAATGGTCCAAGTCCTCTATTGTCTCAAAGAGAGGAACAATTTGGACACGGGCTCTTTCTTTATCAACTAACCCTACTTCTTTTAGCAAGATAGCCAATTCCAACATGTCAGATACGCTAGTTGCATGTGAAATAATGGTCTGGCGAATAACGTCATCACCCAACTTATCTTTCAACTTACGAGCAGCCTTAAAGATGGCCAATTCTTTTTCAAGTAACTCTGATTTTTCAACATGAGTGGCAGAAAGAATACGTGGATCTTCTTCTAATTCTTTCAAGAGAAGCTGGCATTTTTCTTCTTCACTGAGTTCGCTATAATGAGAATGAATTCCTGCTGATTTCAAGAGTTCAGCTACACAGGCTTCATGAACACTAGAATCTTGACGCATGTCAATAGATGCCAAATAGAAACCAAAAATTTCAACCGCCTGAATTAACTCAACAAAATCACCAGAAATCAGTGCTTCACCTTTGTTTTCCAAGAGGGAATCACGAATGGTAATTAAATCCTTATAAAAATCATTAGCTGTTTCATAGCGAGCTCCAACTTCCTTATCCTCAATCAAATAAGCTTTTGTCGCTTGGATTTTTGATTGAATATCAAACAAGGCACGACGGTATAGCTCTTTTTCACGATAAATCGAGTTATCCTTAGACTGACGAGCCATTTCTCTGACTTGCTTGCTCACATTGACAATACTGGTTGAGAGAGAGAACTCACGATAAAGTTGGTAAATCTTTTCATCATAGTAGTTCATGATGACTTCACACTGAGTCATAGCAGATTGTTTCAAGGTATCTGCTGTAACAAAAGGATTCCCATCACGGTCTCCACCAATCCACATACCCATGGTAATTGGTTTTGGATGTTTCAACTCCAAGCCATGTTTTTTAGCCAGACGTTTGTACTCAGCAGTCAAATGAGGAACTGCCTTCAGGAATGAACTATTGTAGTATTCCATAACATTCGTGATTTCATTGGTTACTTTCAATTTCTTTTCACGAATCATGTCTGTTTGCATGATAATCTCAATGTAACGACGGAGATCATTATGCCATTTTTCCTTATTAATCAAGCCTAATTTCACATCACGGTACTTACGCAAAAGGGTATGGATATGGTTTGTCAAATCCAACATACTCTTACGTTGTACTTGTGTTGGATGGGCAGTCAAAACAGGGACAACATTCAAATGTTCTAGAATTTCAACCGCATTTTCTTTTTCTGCAACCATTTTGATCGTTGCTGATAATTTCCCAAGATAATCTTGATCGATGTTATTTTGATGGTTGATTTCATAGGCTAAATCCACGTCTTCTGAAATATTAATCAAAAGAGGCAAGATAGAGAAATAGCGTGAAATATAAGCCATTTCATCATTTGTCAGACTAGTAACCAGTTGGTTCAAGCCCTGATAATCTTCTTGAGTTGACAATTCCTTCAACTGCATGATTTTTTCAAAAGTCTCTGGGGCAAGCATATTTTTAGTGATATCTTCTAACAATTCTGTTAAAATCAATACTTCTTCTTGCACGACAGCTTTATTACTATAGTTTTCTAATTTTTGAAGAGACATAGGTAATCCTTTCCACTCTCAGCTCTACATATAGTTTGATGAGTGAGTTTCTAACTCCTCATATAATTGGGCACGTTTTTCACTTGCATCAATATTTAAGACAAAAGCAATGGCTACAGACAAGACTAGGAGACTGTTCCCTCCTTGTGATAAGAAGGGGAAGGTTACTCCTGTCGAAGGAATAATGCCAGAAATTCCACCGATATTGACAAATACCTGTACCAGCATCATCCCCCCAACCCCAATCGCCATCATGGAATTAAAGGGATTCTTAGCACGAATACCGACTAGGATAATTCGTAAAATCAGGAAAAAGACAAGTGCTAAAATCAAGCTGGCTCCCACAAATCCAAACTCTTCAATAACAATTGAAAATACAAAGTCTGTATGTGCCTCTGGTAAATAACCACGTTTTTCTATTGAATTTCCTAAGCCTAGACCAAACCACCCACCATTTACCATGGCAAAGTAGGAATTTGCAAGTTGGTGGCCTGACCCTGCCAAATCGGCAAAGGGATTAAAGTAGGCACTGAAACGCTTAGCAACGTAACCAAATACTGGAACTTTTGAAAACTTATCAACCCCGATCATAGAGATAGCTGATAAGGATAGGGCTGAAACTCCAAATAATACACCGATAAAGACTATAAACCAACGATGAGCAATTCCACTAACTGTATACATAATCAAGGCGACAAGAACTAGGATGGTAGCATTCCCCAAATCTGGGAAAATAGCTAAACTTCCTATCATTACTAGTAGGACGAAGCGCCAATCATTAAAAGCACGAGGAATCCATTGATTTTGAGTTAAAACTTGAAAATCGTAAATCCCAATTTCATCCTGTTGTTTTGAAAAACGTTGGGCCAAGTACCAGACGATGATAATCTTCAAATACTCTGCTGGCTGAATGGTCAAAGGTCCTACTGAAATCCAACCATAGGCTCCATTGACTGGCGTACCAATTAAGCGAGCCAAAGCTAAGAGAATCAGCTCAACAAACATAACAATAAATAAAAGTCGTTCTTTTCTCAAAAAATTCAATTTCAGCTTATATATCAAGGCAATCAATATTAAACTAAATATCCAAAACATTCCCTGACTTCGAACCAATTGGAGGGCACTTTTACCTTCTTCGATAAGAATGGCACTGGTTGTCGAATAAACCACAATCAAGCCCAAAATAGATAAAAGTAAGTAAGGAACTAGAATAGAATAGTTTAATAGGTGCCTCTTACTAATCTTCATAGTATCACCAATCTAATGAGAACAAAAGAAATTATTCCCAAATTCCGTTTATTTTCTAGTTTTGATTGCTATTATACCATTTTTTCCGAAAGAAAAAAACTCTTACCCTCAAGATAGAAAGATTTTCTCATAAGAAAAAGAGCACTTGGCTCTTTTCTGTTTTATTCTTTTGAAGAACTGCTTGAGCTTGAATCGCCACCACCGATGTATTGGGTAAAGATATTTTGGAAGGCTTGGTCTTTAACCTTGATGTTGGCTGCTTGCAATTCTTTTCCGATAATGCTTTGAACAAATGATGCGTCATTTTGTTTTTGAGTCAAGATAACAGTTTTTAATTTTTCTTTGTAGTCATCAATATTAGATGATTTTTCCGTTTTCTTAGTGAGTTTTACAATATAATACTGACTGCTGTAGGCTTGTGTGCCAGTAGCTGTAATGACATCAGAAATTCCGTTAACATCCAAGGCAAAAGCTGCTTTCTTAACTTGATCTGGTACTTCTGTTGAAGCTGAATCAAAAGTGATTTCTCCACCGTTCGCTTTGGTTTTCTCATCTGTTGAGTTATCTTTAGCTAGTTGAGCGAAATCTGCGCCACTTGCCTTAGCTTTTTCGAGAACTTCTTTTGCTTTGTCTTCATTATCAAGACGAATGATTTGAGCAGTTACATCTGGAGTATATTCATCAAAGGCCTTCTTATAAGCATCATCTGTCAACTCAGCTTCTGCTGCTTTTTTAACTGCCAACTCAACTAATTTACTTGTACGAATTTGAGCTTTACGTGTTTCAAGAGTCATACCTGCTTGTGACAAGACACGTTGGTAGTTATCACCGTATTGTTTTTCTTCCTGAGCTATAGTATCATCGACTTCTTTGTTATCTACTTCTGAACCGTATTGTTTTTCAAATACTTTTTGAATGGTCAAGTTCAACAAGACTTGTTGGGCTGAAGGATTGCTTTTCACTTGCTCATAAAATTGATGTTCTGTGATGACATCCCCCTTCATGCTGATAAGGTCTGCACCTTCTGAACCTTTGGAACAAGCTGCTAAAGTTGCTACTGATAATAGTGTAATGGCACCTGCCAATAGTTTTTTCTTCATGTCTACTCCTTTGAGATAAGTGTTACCCTATCTATTTTACTATATTTTCTTAAATTTTTCTGAAAATCATTCGCTGTCAGGTAATTGAACGTCTGCTACATTTTTACGAAGCATGAGAATACCGTCCCCCAGAGGTACTAATGTTGCAGTAAGCCCTGGATTGTCTAAAGTTGCATCAAATAGTCTTTGAAGGCCTCGATAAATGGTTCGCTGGCCACGACGGACTTCCATAATATCCTTGGCAACATCACCACCTTGGAAAACATCATCCAAGACAACCACACCACCAACTTCCAAGTGTTTGAGGATTTCTGGCAGAAAGACGATGTATTTAGATTTGGCTGAATCCATAAAGACGAAATCATAGGACTCTGTCAAGGTAGATAAGACATCTACCGCATCTCCTTCTAGGAGCGTAATTTGCTTGCGACTGTCAAACTGGGCGAAATTTTCCTTGGCAAATCCAATCATTTCTGGATTGCGGTCAATGGTTGTAATCTTAGCATTTGGCGCATGTTCAGCCATCAAGAGGGCTGAAAAACCGATAGCCGTCCCAATTTCCAGAATATTTTTAGGCTGCATGGTTTCCATGAGAAAACGGAAATAAGCAACTGTTTCATGGGGAATAATGGGAATATTTTCCTTGCGAGCAAAGTCTTCCAATTCTTTCAAAGAGCCTGTGACTTGCTTTTGACGCTGACGCATCAAGTCTACAATTTCTTCCTTGACGACAGGACGACGCATGTTATGGTTGGCATTTTTACTATACGATTCAACCATCTTATGCCAATCCCAATTTTTCAACAAGGGCTTCAAACTCATTCAAACGACGTTCAAAGACTGCAAAGGCATCGTTGAGGTAGTCTTCCTTCTCCATATCAACACCAGCTTTTCTCATGACATTAAGTGGATAGTCAGACTTACCTGCCTTGAGGTAGTCGATATAACGGTCACGGTCTTCTTGACTACCATGAACAATCTTTTCAGCCAAAGCTGAGGCTGCTGCAAAACCTGTTGAATATTGGTATACATAGTAGTTATAGTAGAAGTGTGGAATGCGTGCCCACTCGTATTGGATTTCAGGATTGTCTTCCTTACTCAAACCATAATACTCTTGGTTCAAGTCTGCGTAGAGTTTATTTAAGAAATCACTTGTCAAGACTTCACCATTTTGATCCGCTTGGTGAATGGCGTGTTCAAACTCAGCAAATTGAGTTTGGCGGAAAACTGTTCCACGGAAACCATCTAGGAAGTTATTGAGAATAGCAAAGCGCGTTGCGTCGTCTTCCACTTCTTCCAATAATTTCTCCGTCAAGATATTTTCATTGGTAGTTGAGGCAATCTCAGCCAAGAAGATAGAATAATCTCCGTAAACATACGGCTGAGTTTCGCGAGTATAGCTTGAATGCATACTGTGACCTGTTTCATGAACAAGAGTAAAAAGATTGTCCAGATTGTCCTGCCAGTTAAGGAGCATAAAGGCATTGGTATCGTAAGAACCACCAGAGTAGGCTCCTGAACGCTTGCCTTGATTTTCGTAAACATCAATCCAACGCTCGCTGAAGGCACGTTTAACACGACTCAAGTAATCCTCACCCAAGACTGCCAGGGCTTCTTCTGCTTTTTTCAAGGCTTCTTGGTAGGTAAAACTATATTCGACAGACGAAAGCGGTGTGTAGACATCATACATCTTGAGGTCTGAAATCCCCAAAATCTTTGAACGTAGCTCAAGGTAACGATGCAAGAGTGGCAAATGCTTGCGAACTGCTGCTACCAAATTGTCATAAACACTTTCTGGAACAAAATTCGCTGCTAGGGCTGCATGACGAGCACTCTTATAGTTGCGAACTTTGGCACGATAGTTTTGCACCTTAACATTGGTTTGCAAAGTTTTGGCATAGGTATGTTGGAATTGTTCATAAGTCGCATAAAGTGCTTGATAAGCACCACGACGCACCTCACGATTTTTAGACTCCATCAAACGTGTGTAAGTCCCATGAGAGAGTTGAACTTCCTTACCATCATCGTCGAGGACATAAGGGAACACAATATCCGCATTATCCAAGATAGCGAAGGTTTCACTTGCCGAACCAAAGATTTCTCCAGCTCCAGCCAATAATTCTTCTTCGCGTTGTGATAGAACGTGTTCCTTGCCTTGTAAAAGCTTGTCAAAATAGTGTTGATAAACCTGCAATTTTGGCTGAGCTTCTAAAAAATCAGCATACTGCTCTTTACTGATTTCCATAAATTCAGGTTCATAGAATGAAAAGGCTTGGTCTAGCTGGCTAAAGAGAGTCATGGCCTTGGCATAGTACTCTTGATACTTGGCTTCACGTGTGTCTTGGTCATTCTTCATATGAGCATAAACGTAAAGCTTCTCCATTTGGCGTTCCATTTCAAGAGAAAATTCAGTAATTTCTAGTAGGCTATCCGCACTATCCAGGAGATGTCCTTCATACTGGGCTACTTTCTCCAATTGTTCTGTTAAATCTTTTAAGGCTTCTTCCCAAGCCTGGTCAGTTGGGTAAATCGTTGATAGATCCCATGTATCTTTTTCATTTATTTCATTTCTTTGTAATACCATTAGATTCCTCCATCTTCTCTATTCTACCATATTTTTCATGAAATATTGATGATAAAAGGCTGGTGGATAGAGCTTTTGCCAATCATTTTGAGGATTTTTTTGATAATAGGTTTGAAAATACTGATAATAGCTGGTCAAATCTTGCTTAATCTGGCAAAACTCACCTACTAGTGGTCGAATTTGTGGATACCATTCTTTCAGCCCATAAGTCAGGATATTATCTCCCTTTTCATAAGCTTCTGCTTGTTCTTTCATCCATATAGGATTTTGATAATAAAGTTGCTGTCTGATATAGCGACAGATGTTCTTGTCCTGAGAAACTGTAAAACGATATATTTTTTGTTTCTTATAGGGAAGGCGTAATATATCCAGTAGACTACCTTGACCATAGGGAAATTCCTTGATTTGATAATGGAGTTTGCCACGGAGATCTTGGTGGATGAGATATTTAAGCCTTAAAACCTGTTTTTTCTTGTCCACTTCCCAAATATAAAAGCCCATATTTTGACTGAAATAAAGAAAACCTTGTTGCAGACGGGTCAAACGCTCCTTGAGCCAAAGCTTTTCACCCAGCAACCACAGTACTTGGTAACCCTGACTACGATAGCCCTCGCTACGCTCTTTGAGAAGTTTTTGTGGCAAGGGACTACACTGAACTTCAAGAGCAAGATGAACATTTACAAATACATCCGCAATCTGTTTAAGTTCTGGAAGAGGGTATTCTAATTGCACCTCGGCCTCTGTTTTCAACCAGCGATAGAGGACCTCCTTATTTTCCAAGTGTTCTAGACTTTCATTTTCAGAGGAATAATAACAGTATTTTAGGGATTTATGGGCAAAATGGGTCCGTACACTTGATCCTTGACGCAAACGGAGCTGACCTCCACAAGCTGGGCAGGTATAATCTTGCTTCTCAAGCTTGTCTTCTAATACATTTACCAATTCTCCCCTAGCATCTCTAGCAACAAACATGATTTCCCTCCTTTTCTATTTTATTCGTAAAAAAGAAAAAAGATCAGGAAATTCTCCTAATCTCTATTCATGTTTATACTCAATGAAAATCAAAAAGCAAACTAGGAAGCTAGCCGCAAGCCGTACTTGAGTACGGTAAGGCGACGCTGACGTGGTTTGAAGAAATTTTCGAAGAGTATTATTTGATTTTTTTAGCTAGCATGGTCGCAAAGCGTAGTTGAATCCGATTGCCATTCTCATCACGACGGTGAAGATAGCCTGGATTTTCATTGTACTTAACCAATTCCCAGTCCTTGTAATAGTCTGCCAGTTCCCCTTCTTTAAAGGTAAATGGGAAGTTCACAGAGCAAGGGTAATCTTCCGTATCCATAGCACAAACGATAAGATTATAACCACCGACCGTGGTATGCTCCTGCATATTTTTGATAATTGTAGGAATGCGGTCTGCTCGCAAAAACATCAAAACAACTGTCGAAACGATGAAATCATACTCTTGCCCAATGTTGGCTGAATTGATATCGTAGAGACCAACAGGCATATCCAGGTCTTCCTGCTCAACAATGCTTTGCAAGATTTCAAGAGATAATTCATTTTGATCTACAGCTGTCACATCAAAACCATTCTGTGCAAGAAAGAGAGAGTTACGGCCCTGACCACAGCCCAAATCCAAAGCTTTTCCTGGTTTTACTGTCTGCATTGCCTCTAGGACCTCTGAATGAACAGGATTGGTATTGTATTTCTTAGGGAAATAATCCTCAGGTTTACAATAAAATTCCAAATACCATTCTACATCGTCTGTTACAGCCTCCACTCGATGCCAAGCTTGAGGTTGTGCCATGGGATTGTCGGCTCCTGCTTCAAAGAGATGTTCTGCTAGAACCTCACCATCCTCTGTCAATTCAATAAACTTGAGAGCTCCCTTCAAGACAGTAATTTTCCCCCAAGTCCCAACCTTGGTATTGTGTTTCTGCTGAACCGCCTCTGGCATGGTTTCTTTAGTCCACAAAGGCATACGTTTATAGGCAACTAATTTTTCCATTTTCATTTCCTCTTTTTATCTCTGATTGACTGCTTTCATAACACGCGCGATGTCGCGGTTTTGTTCACGTCGCTTGATTGACTCCCGTTTGTCGTAGTCATGCTTCCCTTTGACAAGTCCTAAAAGAAGCTTGGCATAGCCATCTTTGATATAAACTTTAAGGGGAACCAGAGTCATGCCTGTCCCTTTGGTCTCTTGCTCCAACTTCTGGATTTGCTTTTTATGGAGCAGGAGTTTACGACGACGTTCTGGTTCTTGATTCCAGATATTGCCCTCTTCGTAAGGCGCAATATGAACATTGCTCAACCAAACTTCCCCATTTTTTACTTGGGCAAAGCCATCCTTGAGATTGATTCGAGCAGCTCGCACACTCTTGATTTCAGTTCCAGTCAGGACCATTCCTGCCTCTAGCGTATCTACGATTGTATAGTCGTGGCGCGCCTTTTTATTTTGTGCGACGACCTTTCCCTCGCCCTTTGCCATGCTTGGCTCCTTTCTTAGCTACTTCCTTGTAAAAAGGTTTCTTGCCCTTTTTCTTCTTGTCTTTTTGTGAATGCTTGCGCTTATCATTTGAGCGTCCTGATTTTCTCTTGTCTTCCTTCTTATCTGAACGACGACTTGAACCACGCCCTCTATCATTGCGACTAGACTGTTTCAAGCCTTTTTCAATGACATCAAACTCACTTGGAATATAAGAGAAGTCGATTTCACCAGTCATCTTATCCGCTCTTTCAACTCGGATACGGATTTGCTGACCTACACGGAAGGTTGTTCCTGATTTCTCCCCACGAAGAGTCAAATCACGTTCGTTGAAATGATAAAATTCAGGTAGATTGGTGATGTGAATCAAGCCTTCAACCGTATTTGGCAATTCAACAAAGAGACCGAATTTGACAATACTTGATACAACCGCATCGTACTCTTCGCCTACATATTCCTCCATGTACTCAGCCTTTTTCATGGCTTCGACTTCACGTTCAGCCTCGATGGCACGACGTTCCCGGTTGGAAGACTGGGTCGCAATCTCTGGAATCACTTGTTCAAAATGCTCGGCTATTTCTTTAGAACGGCCGTAATCACGAATCATACGGTGAACAAGAAGGTCTGGATAACGGCGAATCGGACTAGTAAAGTGAGTGTAATAGTCAGCCGCTAATCCATAGTGGCCATGATTGTGCTCCGAATAGCGAGCCTGCTGCATAGAGCGAAGAAGCATCATGGACAATACATCCGCATAAGGTTCTCCCTCAACAGCACGCATGATGTCTTGGAGGGCCTCTTGGCTAATCTCACTGGCAGTCCCATAAATGCGCAAGCCAAAGCTCGAAGCATAATCAATAAACTTCTGAACCTTTTCAGCCTTTGGTTCCTCGTGAATTCGATAGATAAAAGGCAAATCCAGCTTGCTGAAATGCTCGGCAACTGTTTCATTGGCCATCAACATAAAGGACTCAATCATGCGCTCGGCAACACCACGCTGACGAAGAACGATATCAACAGGCTTACCTTGCTTATCCACCAAAATCTTAGCTTCATTGGTGTCGAAATTGAGGGCTCCACGTTTTACTCGCATATTCTCTAGAGTTTCATGAAGCTTAGCCATAAGTTCAATACTTGGAACAATTTTCTGATATTCTTGTCTCTTTTCCTTGTCTCCAGCTAGGATATCATTGACATCGCTATAGGTCATACGGAAGCTAGTCTTGATAACCGTTTGTGTGATGGTGTAGTTGACTACACGACCATGTTTATCAATCTCCATAATGGCAGACTGAGTCAAGCGGTCAACTTGAGGATTGAGGGAACAGATGCCATTTGACAGTCGTTCTGGAAGCATTGGAACCACTCGGTCTGTTACATAGACTGAAGTCGCTCGGTTAAGGGCTTCCTTGTCAAGGGCAGAACCCTCGGTTACATAGTAGGAAACATCTGCGATGTGAACACCAAGCTCTAGATTTCCATTTTTCAAGGTCTTGATATGCACCGCATCGTCCAAGTCCTTGGCATCCGCACCATCAATGGTAAAGGTAATCTCATCTCTTAGATCCAGACGACCTTCCATATCCTTTTGAGACGGAGCATCAGGAACACTTTCTGCTTCCTTGACAACAGCTTCTGGAAACTCAGATACAATGTCCATAGACTCCAAAACCTCAAGAACATCAATTCCGACATCCGTTGAATGCCCAACCACATCTAGTACACTCGCAACAAAGAAATCATGTTTCTTGCTTGGGTATTTATCGATAAAGACCTTGAGAACTTCGGTTCCCTCGAGTTTAAGGGCTGGTTTCTTAACATAAATCAGTTGACTGATTTTCTGATTCTTTGAACGGATGTAGCCAGCATACTTGGGCTTTTCCTGATCTAGAACGATTTGGCCAACAACTGTTGTCAGACTGTGTTCTAAGATATCGATAATTTTTGCTTCTGCTGCTGTTCCCTTATTTCGGTCAGCGACTTTCTTGATGACGACCTCAACGGTATCACCATCAATAGCATAATTGACATCGTTTTTTCCTACAAAAAGGTCTTCCTCCTCACCTTCCAGACTGACAAAGCCAAAGCCATTTTTATGGGCATGAAAAATCCCCTTGAGAGTAATCTCATGTTTTTTCTTAATTTCTAATGTCAGACTACCATCTTCTTCAAAACGAATCTGGTGCTTCCTTTCCATTAGGGACAAGGTTTTAATCAACTCACGAAAATCCTTGGAACCGTCTTTTCCCAAAGCCTGAGCCAAGTCATTGACAGTTACCTTTCCCTTGTCTTGTAAATATTCTTTTATTCTATCTTTCATATTTTCTTTCTAGATTTTTTAATTTTCTTTTACTGTAAAACCTTCTCAAATATCTTTTAAAAATAAAAAGAGGCAAAGACCTAGTCCTGCCCATTATTTTCTTATCTACTTGATAATACCGTCAATGCTAAGGCAATGGCTAGCCAGAAAAAGACTAAAATCCCTGTTAAACGCTGCATTACAGCTTCGAAACCGCGTGCTTTACTGCGTTCAAACAAATCACCTGAGCTGGCATCAAATACATTGCTGGATTGGTTTTTAGTTGGTTGCATGAAAATCGCAATCACAATCACAACAGATAATACTAATAAAATGGTTAATAATAGGTTATACATATCAAACTCCTTAAAATCCCTATTATTTTACCATAAAATCTACTTAGATTCAAGATGTAGGGTTACTTTTCTTTCCTTGGGACAATACTTTAAAACCTCAATCTTGTCTGGATGGGTTTTTGAATTTTTACTGGTTAGGTAATTGATACTGCCACAAGAGGAGCATTTGAGATTAATTTTTACTCGCACTAGATTTCCTTTACTTTTAATAATGTTCGAAATTGAAGAAGGTTAAAGAGACAACTAAAGGCAACACAAAGGCTTGTCGCATAAAATACTGTATGGTAGCCAAATTGACCTGCTACTGCAGAACCTGCCATGGGACCAACGACACCTCCCAAATAAAAGAATACCTGATTAAAGGCAAAGACCCTCGAAATACCAGCTTTGGGTGTCATCTTGCTGAGAAGGGCATTAACTCCGGGAATCAAGGCACCGGTCCCCAAGCCAAAGAGGAATCGATAGAGTCCTAGTTGAAGGGGGCTAGAGGCATTGGCACAGAGGAGATAGATGATGACTGAATAAAACTGGGCTACAACCAAGAGACGATGATTACCCACCTTATCACCTAGCTTGCCCATGACTCCTGCACTCATCATACTGGAAAAGCCCATACTGGATACAATCAAACCTGATACAAAGAGAAGATTCTCTGTCTGGCCTAAGTCGCGCACATAAAGTGCTAAAATAGGGCCGATTGATTGAGCTGAAAATTGGATGACAAAACTGGTCAAAAAGAGGTTGACCAAGAGATAGGGATATTTAACTGATGTAAACAATTCTTTTGTTGGAATGGCCTTTTCTTTTGCTACTGGTTGAAAATCTTCCTTGATAAAGCAAATAGTCAAAACAGCGGCTAAGAACAGAAAACTACCAACCAGTAAAAAGACAGTACGGATGCCAAATAATTCTGCGATAAAGCCACCGATAAAAGGACCAGTTAACGTACCTGCAACTACTCCTGTAGACAAAGTTCCGAGAGCAGAGCCTGATTTCTCCTTGGGAACCTGACTGGCTATCAGGGCTGTTGCATTGGGAACAAAACCTGCAAATACACCATTTAGTAAGCGAAGAAAGATTAGCCAATAAATATTTGGGACAAAGGCCAAGCCTCCCATCGTAATGGTCATGGCCATCCCAGCTCGAATCATCATGGGTTTTCGACCGTATTTGTCAGCAAGGATGCCCCAGATAGGAGAGAAAAGTGCCGCAGAAATGGCAGAGACAGAAATAGCTAAACCTGCATAAAAAGCAGCTTGATCACTCCCTACACCTAAATTTTCCACAAAGATAGGCATAAAAGGCACAACTAAGGAAATACTGGCTCCTGTCAGAAAATTACCAAACCAAGCAATGCGCAGATTATCTTTCCAGTTAATCTCTGACATCTTGCTTACCTCCCTCAAGAAGGGTAAGCACCTGAGTTAGAAGCTGATCCTGATTGCCATTGTTATCTAGAACATAACTGGCCAAATCTTTCTTTTTTTCTAAAGGCCACTGGGCTGCCAGACGAGACTCAGCTTCATCCTTGGATAACCGGTCCCTTTTCATTAAGCGTTCTACTTGGACATCTCGGTCCACATAGACCAACCAAGTCTCATCAAACCAAGCACTGTAGTCCTGCTCAAAAAGTAGGGGAATATCCATGAAGAAAATCTCTTCTGTCTGAGCCAATTGCTCTCTTAATGTAGCTAGTTCCTCACGGATAATCTCTCCTTGAATTTGCTTAGACCATTCTCGTTCTTCAGGATTTGAAAAGATAAGACTAGCTAGCAAAGGGCGATTAAGTTCTCCATTTTCTAGAATGATTTCTTGACCAAAATGCTGGACTATAGCCTGAAACAGACGACCACCAGGTTTCTGTAGTTGATGGACGACTGCGTCGGCATCCACTACTTGCAAGCCTTGCTTTCTTAGAAAATTTGTCACAGTTGACTTACCAGAGGCAATTCCTCCAGTGATTCCGATAATTTTTCCCATCAATTCCTCCTTTGACACTGAGGACAAAAATGGGTACCTCGTCCGCCTAGTTGGACTTTCTCAATCACAGTGCCACAACGTGAGCATTCTTGACCAGCCTTGTCATAGACCTGATGAAAATCCTGCATAGTTCCATCTTCCCCAAAGACATTGGTATAGGTCCGAATGGTGGAACCACCTTTTTCAACAGCTTGTCCCAAAACAGCAATGGTCTGGTCATGAATGGCAGTCGCTTCTTCTGCTGTCAAAGTCTGGGAAGGTCTAGCTGGATGAACCTGAGCTCGCCAGAGGACCTCATCCACATAGATATTGCCAAGTCCAGCCACCAAGGTCTGGTCTAGGAGATGGGACTTGATAGGCTTTTTAGATTTGGTTAGGGCAGCTTGAAAGACCTGCAAGTCAAAGTCTTGTTCGCTTGGCTCAGGACCTAATTTCTTAGAAATAAAGTAAGCGTCTAAAAGGTCAGGAGCCAAGAGTTCCATAGTACCAAACTTGCGTACATCCTCATAAACAAGCGTCCCACCATCCTCAAACTGGAAGAAAACATGGGCATGCTTGCGTTCAGGAACCTGGTCCGGATAGTAAAAATACTTGCCCTCCATCCGCAGATGAGAAATCAAGACCTTGTCTGTCAGGTAAAAAAGCAGATATTTGCCACGACGTCCCATTGACTCAACAACTTGACCAGGCACTTCCTTTCGAAACTCGTCCAAATCCGTCTTAATCATCTTGGGATAGCGAATTTCTATACTCGAAATCTTCTTTCCCAAAATCAATTTTTCCAAGCCACGTCGAACGGTTTCAACCTCAGGTAATTCAGGCATAAGTCCTCCTTCTGTAAAAACAAGAAGCAGGCATGAGCCCACCTCTACTTAGTATTCTTTTTCATTATAGCCAAAGTCAGCCAAATCTAGCTTTTTATCGCGCCAGTTTTTCTTGACCTTGACCCAGGTTTCTAGGAAGACCTTGTCTCCTAACATGAGTTCAATATCACGACGAGCCATGCTACCGATTTTCTTAAGCATAGCGCCACCTTTACCAATGATAATCCCTTTTTGGCTATCGCGCTCGACCATGATGGTTGCACGGATGTGAACCTTGTCTGTCTCTTCATCTCGTTTCATAGAATCCACAACTACTGCAACAGAATGCGGAATCTCTTCACGAGTTAGGTGCAAGACTTTCTCGCGAACCATTTCTGAAACCAAGAAACGCTCTGGATGGTCTGTAATTTGATCAGACGGGAAATATTGGAAACCTTCATCTAGATTTTCACTCAAAATATCCACTAGACGAGACAAGTTATTTCCCTGAAGAGCTGAGATTGGTACAATTTCCTTGAAGTCCATCTGATTACGGAAATCATCAATCTGAGACAAAAGCTGGTCTGGGTGAACCTTATCAATCTTGTTCACAACCAAAATCACAGGAACCTTGGCAGCCTTAAGACGCTCGATAATCATATCGTCCCCCTTACCACGTGCTTCATCAGCAGGCACCATAAAAAGAACAGTATCCACTTCGCGAAGGGTGCTATAGGCAGACTCGACCATAAAATCTCCAAGAGCTGTTTTAGGTTTGTGAATCCCTGGTGTATCAATAAAGACAATTTGTTCCTTATCGGTCGTGTAAATTCCCATAATTTTGTTGCGCGTTGTCTGCGCCTTGTCACTCATGATGGCAATCTTTTGCCCCATAACGTGATTTAAAAAGGTTGACTTCCCAACATTGGGACGTCCTAAAATGGCTACAAAGCCTGATTTAAAAGTCATAATTTCCTCTTACTGTTTAAAATAATAAATCCCAGATTCGTGGGAGAAAAATCAATGCGCCTGTTAAGGCTGCGAAAAGAGAGACCACTAATACCGCGCCAGCCGCCATATCCTTGGCATTTTTAGCCAGCATAGAAAAGTGATAGTGACTGGCCAAATCCACCACATTTTCAATAGCAGAGTTGATAATTTCAAAGGCTACTACCAAGAAAATGCTCAATAGGAGAAAGAGCCATTCGATTCGTGACACCTGAAAAACAAAACCTGCAAGAATGACTACAAGAGCCGTCACTGCATGTTTTCGCATATTGCGTTCTTCCTTGATAGCAGTAAAAATTCCTGTGAGAGCAAATTCTAAACTGGATATCAGGTCACGATTTTTCCATTTTCGTTTATTGTCTTGTGAGTCCATAGGCTGTCAAAATTTCTTCTTGTAAACCGAACATCTCCGCTTCTTCTTCCGGAGTGTAGTGATCATAACCGTTGATATGTAAAAATCCGTGTACTGCCAAGAAGCCCATCTCACGCTCAAAGCTGTGACCGTATTCCTCGGCCTGCTCATGAGCCTTATCGATAGAGATGAACAATTCCCCAATATAGGCATCAAACTCAGACATCATCTCTGCCAATTCTGGATTTTCAAGCAAATCCTCTTCGTCAAAGGCAATTTCCAATTCTGGTTTATACTCAAGGCTGATGACATCTGTCGGACGGTCGGTGTCACGGTACTCCAGATTGAGTTCATGACTACGTTCATTGGTCACAAAAGTAACTACCATCTCCTTGTCTTCTTTTCCTAATTTTTGGGCTGCAAATTCCAAAATTTCTTGGGTTTGTTGCAACATTTCTTTTGAAACTTGACCAGTTTCATCTACCATTTCAATATACATGTGCTTCTCGTTTCTCTTTACTTGGCTTTATTATACCACATTTCCATGATTTTATTCTACCTTTTTGATATAATACTATGGAATACAATCACAAGGAGAGAACGATGTCATTTGACGGATTTTTTTTACACCACATGGTTGAGGAATTGCGAAGAGAGTTAGTGAACGGTCGCATCCAGAAAATCAATCAGCCTTTTGAACAAGAGTTGGTCTTGCAAATCCGCAGCAATCGCCAAAGCCATCGCCTGCTCCTTTCTGTTCATCCCGTTTTTGGACGCATCCAGCTGACCCAAACAACTTTTGAAAACCCAGCTCAACCTTCTACCTTTATCATGGTTTTGAGGAAGTATTTACAAGGTGCCGTGATTGAATCGATTGAGCAAGTCGAAAACGACCGTATCGTAGAGATCACCGTTTCCAATAAAAACGAGATTGGGGATCATATCCAGGCTACCTTGATTATCGAGATTATGGGTAAACACAGTAATATTCTACTGATCGATAAAAGCAGTCATAAAATTCTCGAAGTTATCAAACACGTCGGCTGTTCACAAAATAGCTACCGCACCTTACTTCCAGGATCGACCTATATCGCTCCGCCAAGTACGGAATCTCTCAATCCTTTCACTATCAAGGATGAAAAGCTCTTTGAAATCCTACAAACACAGGAAACGACAGCTAAAAACCTTCAAAGCCTCTTTCAAGGTCTGGGACGCGATACGGCAAATGAATTGGAAAACATCCTGATTACCGATAAACTGTCTACTTTCCGTAACTTTTTCAGTCAAGAAACCAAGCCATGCTTGACTAAGACTTCCTTCAGTCCAGTTCCTTTTGCAAATCAGGTGGGAGAACCTTTTGCCAGTCTTTCTAATTTGTTGGATACCTACTATAAGGACAAGGCTGAGCGCGACCGCGTCAAACAGCAAGCTAGTGAACTCATTCGCCGTGTTGAAAATGAACTTCAAAAAAATCGTCATAAGCTTAAAAAACAAGAAAAAGAGTTACTGGCGACAGACAATGCTGAAGAATTTCGTCAAAAAGGGGAATTGCTGACAACCTTCCTCCATCAAGTGCCTAACGACCAAGACCAGGTTATCCTAGACAACTACTACACCAACCAACCTATCACGATTGCGCTTGATAAGGCTCTGACTCCCAACCAGAATGCCCAACGCTACTTTAAACGTTATCAGAAATTAAAAGAAGCTGTCAAATACTTGACTGATCTGATTGAGGAAACCAAGGCAACCATTCTCTATCTGGAAAGTGTGGAAACTGTTCTCAACCAAGCTGGGCTGGAAGAAATCGCTGAAATCCGTGAAGAATTAATCCAAACTGGCTTTATCCGCAGAAGACAGCGGGAGAAAATCCAGAAACGCAAAAAACCAGAACAATATCTAGCAAGCGATGGCAAAACCATCATCTATGTCGGCCGCAACAACCTACAAAACGAGGAGCTAACCTTTAAAATTGCCCGCAAGGAGGAACTTTGGTTCCATGCTAAGGATATTCCTGGAAGCCATGTTGTCATCTCAGGCAATCTTGACCCATCTGATGAAGTCAAAACAGACGCGGCAGAACTGGCCGCCTACTTCTCTCAAGGTCGCCTGTCAAATCTGGTTCAGGTAGATATGATTGAAGTCAAGAAACTCAATAAACCAACTGGTGGAAAACCCGGTTTTGTTACTTACACAGGACAAAAGACCCTCCGTGTCACACCAGACCCAGAAAAAATCGCATCCATGAAAAAATCCTGATTTTACTTGAAATCAGGATTTTCTTTTACATTTTATTCTGCAATCAAGGTTTCCAAACCAACCTTCATCATATCAGTGAAGGTGTTTTGACGTTCTTCTGCAGTTGTATCTTCATCTGGATTAACCAAACTATCTGAAATAGTCATAATAGCAAGCGCGTCAACATGGTGTTGAGCTGCCAGATAGTAAAGGGCTGCTGCTTCCATTTCCACAGCCTTGACTCCCCATTTACCAAGTTCGATGTTCTTTTCAAAGTAGTTTGAATAAAAGACATCAGATGACAAAACGTTCCCAACGTGGGTTGTCATACCAAGTTCTTTAGCGATATGGTAGGCCTTATCTAGCAAATCAAAGCTGGCGATTTGTGGAAAATCGTACTGTGGCCAGTCATTACGTACGATGTTGGAGTTGGTTGCAGCTGCTTGCGCCAAAACCAATTCACGGACGTGAACGTCTTCATTCAAAGAGCCCGCAGTTCCCACACGGATTAATTTCTTCACACCGTAATCAACAATCAACTCACGCGCATAGATAGAAATTGATGGCATTCCCATCCCAGTTCCCATGACAGATACACGGTGACCCTTGTAGGTACCAGTATAACCAAACATGTTACGCACTTCGTTAAAACAAACAGCATCTTCAAGAAAATTCTCCGCAATAAACTTAGCACGAAGAGGATCCCCCGGAAGAAGAATTTTGTCAGCAATTTCACCCTGCTGAGCAGCAATATGGATAGACATAATTTATGATACAAAGAGCGACAAGAAAACGACTGAAAATTAGGAATCTGACGAGAAATCCTGATTTCTCAGTCAGATTATCTATTTTCCGAGTTTTCCGCTCGTGTTCAAATCAAAACACACGCTCTACCTTTCTTTTTTTGTATATTTAGGATAGCGACGGAGAACAAAGTAAAAATAGGAAACTGACGACGCACCGCAGATGCTAGACAGTTTATCTTTTTTACACAGTTCTCCGCCCGTATTCAGTTCAGCAAATACGGTTTACCCATCCTTTCTTTTTAAATTTTGATTATATAGAAGAGAATAGACCGGATTCAATTCAAGCCCGAACTCCCCTTCTCTTCTGAGTTTTTAGAAAAGTTTTCTGCTCGTGTTCAAATCAGAACATCTCGCTCTACCTTTCTTTTTTTATTTTTATAGCTAGGAAAAATCGGATTCAATCAAGATTCCAATAGGCCTACTTCATTTCTATTTAAAACAGTTATTGATAAACTGACAATAGTTTTTAATCTTTTAAGATAAATTCTTGACTAGAAGAAATGGGCATTTCCTACCTAATTACTTTATTCTTTGACTTCTGACACAGTATGCTAGCCCAAGGAAAGCGGTCTAACATTTTTGCAAATTCATAGGCTAAAACAGCTGTTACTAAGAGATACGGAAGAGAATCTAAACCGATCCCAGTGAAGCCTATTACTAATCCAGTTGCAGAAATGGGCGCCCTCAAGGTCACAGATAAAAAGCAAACAGATCCCAAAAGCAACATGGTTAACTTACTATCTCCACCTAGAATTATGCCAAGGAGGGCAGCTCCAGCTATCCCCAAAGCAAAAGATGGCGTAAGTGTACCACCATAGGCCCCTGCCCACAGAGTAATAAGAACGACCAGTGCTTTTAGGATAAACAAGAGGAATACTGTTTTACCATTGCTACCATTCAATACTTCCTGAGCCATCATCCGTCCATTTCCAAGTAGATGTGGAAAATAACTTGCCAACCCAGCAAGAAAAAGAAAAGCTGTAGGCAATGCGAGAAGTACTCGTTTATCTTTTATTCTGTTTGAAGACGCTGCCTTACTTAAGCGACCAAAAAGCCAAGCTAGTGGGGTTAAGAAAAGAAGTAATAAGGGAATAATCCATATTTCCTTTAATGACCACGTGATGGCTGAAATCTGGTAGAGAGCCTGATCTGAAATAACCAAGCCTGCTATATAGGTTGAGATATAGGTAGTCAAACCGACTAAGACAAATCGTTTAATAGATAGAGCAATTCCTAGGGTTTCAAAAACAAAGAAGACGCTCGTTAATGGAACCTGATAAACAGCCGCTAAACCAGCACCAGCACCACAAGCAAGGAGAAAAATACGATCCTTTATAGACAGTATACATATATTTCCAATTGGTCCTGCAAATAGAGTCCCAATCTCTCGTGGCGCAGCTTCTTTACCAATAGGTGCTCCCCCTCCAACTGCAATGATCTGCCAAATTGAATGAACTAGCTGTTTTAGAAAATGAAGTTTATATTGTGATGTTTCATCCTTCATCTGCACTTTGATGGAAAAAATCTGTGATTTTTTTTGCAAGAAATACCAGACCAAGGATGAGCCAAGACCCACGATTATTAAACTTAATCCTATCCGTAACGAGGAAACTCCATCTGTCAAAAATCTACTATGATGCTCTGACTGACCAAAAGCTAGCTCCTCCACCATCTCTAATAGATAATGGAGAAAAATACCAGATAAACCCGAAACTATTCCTTGCAGAATTACTGCTAGGAATAATCTAAAATTATAAGGAATCTTTCGAAAAAATCTCCTCGATTCTTTTAACATGATTACAATTCAGCAAGAATTGCTTTCAGCAAGCCCTTGAAATCACCTTTGACACGTTCGGTTACTTCTACAACTTCTTCGTGGTTCAGTTCTTCTTGGAAGCCAGCAGCAAAGTTAGTGATACATGAAATACCTAGAACTTTCAAGCCTGAGTGAGCTGCCACAATAACTTCAGGAACCGTAGACATACCAACGGCATCTGCTCCCAGTGTCTTATAGGCACGAATTTCTGCTGGTGTTTCATAAGTCGGACCAGTTACACCAATATAGACACCTTCATCAAGCTTGATACCAAGTTTTTTAGCCACTTCATGGGCAGTAGCACGGTATTCTGGTGTGTAGGCCTTAGACATATCTGGGAAACGTGGGCCAAAGTCATCCAAGTTTTCACCCATCAATGGGTTTTGACCTGTCATGTTGATATGGTCTGAGATAGCCATCAAAGTACCTGGACCATATCCAATTCCTCCAGCAGCATTGGTTACAATGACACCTTCACATCCGAGAACTTTCATGACACGAACTGGGAAAGTCACGACTTCCAGAGGATTTCCTTCGTAGAAATGAAAACGACCTTGAAGAGCTAAGACCTTGCGACCTGCAAGGTCACCGTATACCAATTTACCAGCGTGTCCGACTACTGTCGAACGGCCCCAGTTTGGAATATCTGCATAGTCTACTACAACTGGATTTTCGATTTCTTCTGCCAATTCTCCCAGACCTGATCCAAGGATTAGACCGAACTCAGGTGCTTGGATTCCCTTGTCTTTCAGGAAGTCAGCTGTTTCCTTGATCTTATTTAAAAACGTCATTGTGTCTCCTTTATTATTTTTTTAGCATTTGACCGATTTTGTCAAAAGTTTTAGCATTGCGAATGGTGATTTGGCGGTAGAAAGGCATCTTGAGTAAGTATTTGTGATAGGCAGTTGCATAGTAGGATTCTTCAGAGAATTTCCCCCAGAAAATACCAAGTTTTCCGAAATGAACGACTTCATCTACCAGTTCCAAACTGTCCACTTTCTCGATCACTTGATCCACATCCAAGCTCTCCGTATAGAAGAGGACATCTTTTCGAGCCAAATCTTTGGTCCACCATTCAGGCAGATTTTCAAGTTCCGCTTCAAATTCCTCTAGACTCAGTAAAGAAAAGCTCTGAATAAATGGATAATGGATTTCAAAGAAAGCCTCTAACATTTCGACCAATCGGGCTTTGGCATCTGTCGAAGTAAAGAAAATATTGCCACTGTTGATGTAGGTTTCAACTTTTTCAATTCCCAACTCTGTCAGTTCTTGACGAAGCTCCGCCATGACGACCTTATTCTTGCCACCAACATTAATGCCTCTCACTAGCAAAGCATAACGCGTCATCTTATACCAATTTATCTAAGAAACTTTCCCCAATCATGGCAGTTTCAACACCAAAGTTATCGGCAACAGTCGCTGAGATATCTGCAAAATGTCCAACTGGAATGACACCATTTCCTTTAAAGGAAGGACTGTAAGCCAAAAGTGGAATATATTCACGAGTGTGGTCTGTTCCTGCATAGGTTGGGTCATTTCCATGGTCCGCAGTTATCAAGAGAAGGTCATTCTCTCTCATAGCTGCGATAATTTCAGGCAAGCGTTCATCAAACTCATGCAAGCAATCACGGTAACCGTGAGCATTACGACGGTGGCCGTAAAGGGCATCAAAGTCCACCAAGTTTGTGAATGAGAATCCTTTTTCAAACTCAGCAAGGCCCATGGTCTTCAAGAGTGTATCAATTCCATGGCTATTTGACTTATTGTGTCCCATATCATGGTTGATACCCGCACCGTTAAAGATATCATTGATTTTACCAACAGCATAAGTATCGATACCAGCTTCATTCAATTTATCCAAAACAGTTGGTGCAAATGGTGAAACTGCCAAGTCACGACGGTTTGCCGTACGAGTGAAGTTACCTGGTTCACCTACATAAGGGCGAGCAATGACACGTCCCAGAAGGGCTGGGCGCTCAAGGGTGATCGAACGAGCGTATTCACAGATACGGTAGAGTTCATCCAAAGGAATGATGTCTTCGTGGGCAGCAATTTGCAAAACAGGGTCAGCTGAAGTATAGATAATCAACTCCCCAGTTTCCATCTGGCGTGGTCCAAAATCATCGATAACGGCTGTTCCTGAGTAAGGTTTGTTAGCTTCACGAATAACCTTGCATCCTGAGAATTCTTCGATTTTTGTCAAGATTTCTTCTGGGAATCCATTCCAGAAAGTATCGAAAGGTTCTGTAATGTTAAGGCCCATGATTTCCCAGTGTCCGGTCATAGTATCCTTACCAAGAGATACTTCTTCTAATTTTGTTGCATAACCTGTTGGATTGCTTTCAGCTGGAACAGTCTTAAGAGGAGTTTCACGAGGAATATTTCCTAGACCGATTTTAGCCATGTTTGGGACATTCAAACCAACTGCTTTTGAAATGTGTCCCAGTGTGTCAGAAGCCCCATCTGGAACCCCTGCATTGACAAAGTTATTAGCATCTGGTGCAGCACCGATTCCTACAGAATCCAGTACCACCAAGTGAATACGATTAAATTTTGACATAGTGTATCTCCTTATTATTTTGATTATTTTGATTTTGTTGAAGTTAAAATCTGAACTCCATCTTGTCCAGCAACGATGACCTTATCTACCATTTGGTTAAATAAGCCGTGTTCTACAACACCAACGACATGGTCCAATTCTTGCCCAAAGGCAATTGGATTTTCAATGACATCTAAGGCAAGGTCAATGATAAAATTCTGCATATCTGTCACAAAACGTTGACCGTCTTTTTCACGGAAACTTGGTTTGTAGCCAGCTCGCTCAAAACGACGAAAAACCTGTTCTGCGCCATACTGAACCACTTCTACTGGCAATTTAAAAGCACCTAGTTTGTCTACCATCTTGCTTTCATCCACCACCCAAATGTATTCTTTTGAGGGCGTTGCGACAACCTTCTCCATGAGAAGGGCACCACCACCACCTTTGATTCCGTTAAACTGGCTATCCACTTCATCCGCTCCATCAACCGTCACATCGACAACATCTACTTGGTCAATAGACTTGAGTGGGATATTAAGCCCTTCAGCCTGTTTACTGGTCACACTGGAAGTCGTTACAGCTGTAATCTGCAACTCTTCTTCCTTGATACGACGACCAATTTCTTCGACAAAATAATAGGCAGTAGAACCTGTTCCCAGTCCGACAACCATGCCATCCTTGACAAACTCAGCAGCCTTGATACCTGCCATTTTCTTCAGATTTTCCACTCAAACACCTCCATTAAAGAGCTACTTTTATTATAACATCTATCCGTTTTTATTTCATGGATACACTGGAAAAACCCGAACATTTTTATTTCGGGTTTTGATGTCCTATTTAACCATATCAGGATCGTAATCATAGAATCCTGTATCAAGGAATCGGTTTTTAGGGTGAAGTTTACGCACTTCTTCATCCAACAAGAAGGCTTGGTCATGGCTAAAGTTGCCCTCTTGAATCAAGCTACGTGCCTGGATAAAGAGTTTTGCAATCTCAACAAAGTTCTGACCAGGAGTGTAGAGACCTTCTAGTTTCCAGTGAGTGAAACCATGCTCCACCAATTCTGTCAATTTGGTCATCAAATCAAGGTCATTGTTGGCAAAGATGTGGGTTCCATGATTGTCTTCAAAAATGGAATAGTGGCTCTCTGGGTCACTTGGCTCAGCCAAGAAGAGGTCACGCTTGCGAGTCTTTTCGTCATCGATATGTGTAAAGTTATAGTAGTTTTGCAAGAGAGGACGCTTAGAATGGTGAATCACACTAGCTCCATAAACCAACACTTCAGCAGGAATTTCCAAAATCTCTGGCATTTTGAAGAGTTCAGCAGATGGAATTTCACGCGCCAAAACAGCCTCAGATGCGCCAGCCTTTTGTCCCCAGAAGTTTATCTGACGACTGCTAGTTACCATGGTTGAAGCATCATAGATGGTCTTAAATGAATAACCATCACGATTGACTACGTAAAAGACACCTGCATCCCCAATCGTAATGTAATCTGTCTTAATTTCTTCCAAGAAGTCTAAGAAAGGCTTGATACGGTCCATCATATCTTGGTGCATGAGGGCGTTAACCGCAACGACCAATTCCTTACCAGCATCATGAACCAGATTAGCAATTTCACGCAATTGGTCATAACTAAAGGTCGTTGGCAGACGAAGGCCAAAATCTTTCTCACCGACATAGATACGGTCTACGCCAGCTTCGAGCAGTTGTTTAACTTGTTCAATACTTTCAGCAGTTGCTGTAATGATAATCTTTTCCATAAGAAAAATTATACCATATTTCTCAAAAATCAGCTATTCTTTAAAAATGAAAAGGGACTTTATTCTTTTTGTAACCTTTCTGTAATAATTCCCTGCTAAAAAAATGATAAAATAGGTATGTACTGTTAAGGAGAGAATAATGCCCGTAAGAAAATTACAATCCTATGAGGTAGACAATCAAGAAGAATTAAGCAAGCAGGTTCCACGCTATCAAGATTATACACCTGAAGCGCAATCTGATGCCAATCTCAAGGAAATCCTATTTTTTGTTAATATCGCTGTTTTTTGTATCTGTATTGCTATCTTTAGTTTTATCTTTTTAGCATTAAAATTATCAACTGCTCTTGCATTTGCCGCAGCAATCGGATCCAGCTTACTTGTCTTAAAAATTCAACGAACTATTATCAAACGAAAACGTAGAAGATAAATCTAAAATATCGCCCCAGCTGGAGCGATATTTTTATTTTTTCTTTTTAGATGGTGTATGGATGGCAATCTTCACTTCAAAGATTGTTCCCTTTGGTTTATTATCTTTAACAGTAATAGTTCCTTTTAGTGCATCTACAATTTGCTTGGCCAGAGATAATCCTAAACCAAAACCACCTTTTTGACGGGTTCTAGCCTTGTCCACTCGATAAAAGCGGTCAAAAATTTTCTTCTTATCTTCTGCGGAGATACCGACTCCATTATCAGAAACAAGTAAATACAGATTACGATCGGTTGCTGAAATCACAAAATCTATTTCACCATCCTCTTCAGTATATTTGATGGCATTATCAAATAGAATAGTCATCAGTTGTTTTAACAGAAGCTGATCTGTGACGATCGTTCGATGGATACGATTCTCAAAACGGAAGACACGGTCATTTTCCGAAGCAATCATCTCATAATTTGTGAAAGTTGTATTAAAAAAGCTAGTTGGGACTTCAGCAAGTTCTGGCTTAATCCCATCATCTCTACGAGCTAAATTCAACAAGTTTGTTGTCAAAAATCGCATATTTCGGACTTCTTCCAAACTAGACGCAATACTTTCACTCACATCCATAATGGTAGCTTCTGGCTTACGGAAAAGGGTTTCTAAGCGATTTTGCAAAACAGCAAGTGGAGTTCGTAACTCATGACTGGCATTTTCCACAAAGGACTGCTGCTTCTGCATGCTCTCAAGCAGGGGCCGAACACTGACCCTAGCTAGATAGAGACTGGCAAGCAAAGACAAAATCCAGAAACTTGCCATCACAATCACAATCAATTGCTCATGCTTTTGACTGGCCTGCTCCAACTGACTGGTATTAATCAAGACAGCCGCATACTTGATATTGGTTGAAACCGAACTAATATTCGTTTCCATCAGTATCATGCGATAGATTTCTTCCTGTCCATAGCTATTAAGAACCTGAATCTGATAGATATGACCTAGTTCTTTCTTTTCTAACTTAATCTTATCCAAGCCCAAAAATCGATTTCCAGAAAGAAGTTGGGTAAAATTCTTATCAAAAAGAATAACCTCTGTGTTGGAACTGACATTGGGTTTTACATCAGTCTTACTAGTATCTGTGGCAGCATTCTCTAAATCTTTAATCTCTTCTGTCGCCCTATTTACTGCCAGCTGAATAACTGCCTGAGGATTATTACTCAAACCATGTAGCGTATCGTCCACCGAAGTATAGAGACTCGAGTGCATGACCTGTAAAATAATCAAGGTCATGGTGGAGAAAATCAGAGTGAAAACACCAAAGTTACGAATAAAGTAACTAAAGTCATCCGCATACCATGTTTTTTTTAGTTTACTGAACATCTTTTAAAATATACCCAACACTGCGCAAGGTTTGCAAATTCTCTGCAAAAGTGGTTCCTTTTAATTTCTTACGGACTTTTGAAACATAGACTTCGACAACTGAAATCGTTGTGTCACTATCAAATCCCCATAGACGATCAAAAATCTGAGTCTTAGGCAAAATAACATTTTGATTTTGAAGGAAATAAACCAGTAAATCGAACTCTTTCCCCAGTAATTCGACAGGAGTATCTTCGACTTTAACGGTATTGGTTGACAAATTAACCACAATATTTCCATAAGTCAAGGTGTTTTCATTAAACTTGCCTGAACGTTTAAGAAGGGCTTGAATCCGCATTTTAAGTTCTTCTAAATAGAAAGGTTTAGTCAGATAATCATCCGCTCCCAGTTCAAATCCATGTCCCTTGTCATCCAAACTTTCCTTGGCAGTCATAATCAGAACTGGTGTCGTAATTCCCTTTTCACGCAATTCTTTCAATACTTGGAAGCCATTTTTTTCAGGCAACATTAAATCGAGCAAAATCAAGTCATAAACGCCACTCTCAGCTTCGTAGAGACCTTCTTCTCCATCAAATACCTGCATGACATCCGCAAAATCGTCTAAAAAGTCAAATACTGAATTTGACAGGCCTAGGTCATCCTCAACCAATAAGATTTTTATCATGAGAAACTCCTCCTTATTAAAACCATTATACCAAATTTGCCTTAAAAAAAACTCAACTCTCTGCATTTTACATGAGATAGCTGAGTTTTCTTTTTATTTTAGGCTTATTTATGCATTTCCGTATTGAAGAACGACTGCTTCCACTGCAGCTTTTTCACGGTTAATCAAGTCAACACGCGCTGCAATTTCCTTGATTCCCATACCGATGTTACGGCTAAGAGCAAGGTCAGAAAGTTGCGGTTCAAAGAATTCCTTGTACTCTGCCAAACGTTGCTGAGTCTTAAATACGTGTGCAGGAAGGATAACAAAGCTATCAAAGCTCATATCTCCACCAAGAGCTGCCTTAATCCAAGCCCAGTTTTCACGAGCCCAAGACCATGCTGTTTCCTGAGTTGCTTGATGGCTTAAGAACTGGAAGTACCAAGCAGATAAGTCTTGTGGTTTGACCACAAATTTGTCCTTCCAAGCAGCAATCAAGGTTTGGATATTGTCCGCATCTGTACTGTAAGCAAGAGCAGCTGCCAACTGGCGTTTAAAGACAGCATCTGTTGCATGAGTATAAGTATCAAGATAAAGTGCTAACAAGTCTTTAGTCTCATGATGTTTCATCTCATTGATCAGAACTTGTGAGCGAATAGCTGCTGGAAGTCCTGCAAGATTCTCCTTGTGAGTCGCGAAGATTTGGCTAGCGGCTTGACTAGCTTCTGCATCATTTGAGCGAATCATCATAGAAACAGCTAGTTGACGAACCAATTCATCCTCATCTGATTCACCATCTTTAGCTTCAAAACCAAGACGGTCATAGTTGTGACGAGCCAATTTAGCAACCAAAGCTTTGAAGGCTCTTTCAGCTTCTGTTCCTTCATCGATAAAGCGCTCAAAGGCAGAAATTACTTGAGAAACAGCTGAAACAACAAGGTAAGATTCTTCTTTAGCGAGTTTATCAAGTACTGGAAGCAAGTCTGCATAAGAAATGTGCCCTGCTTCAGCAAGCAAGCGACGTTCTTGGACGATTTGCAGTTTACTTGTATTATCAAGCTCAACTAGGTCAGCAAGAACTGCATCCAACAAGTCTCCTTGATAGTCTGTAATGTAGTGCGCTGTATTTTCAGTGTTGAGACGAAGAGCTCCTTCATTTTCAGCAAGAAGGGCTGCGTAGCCAGGGATTTCGATGCTTTCAGTTTCGAGTGTATCAGGCAAGCCTTTCCAGTTGCTGTTTAGTGGCACAACCCAGAGACGGTTCTTGTTTTCGTGCTCACCGATAAAGAATTGTTTTTGTGAAATCTTCAAGACATCATTTTCAACTTTGACAGTGAGAACTGGATAACCAGGTTGTTCCAACCAGGAATCCATAAAGGCTGCGACATCACGTCCAGACGCTTGACCAAGAGCATCCCAAAGGTCACGACCAATTGTATTGCTGTATTGATGTTTTTCAAAGTAGGCATGCAAACCTTTGGCAAAATCGGCATCACCTAGCCAACGACGAAGCATGTGCATGAGACGGCTTCCTTTGGCATAGACGATAGCTCCGTCAAAGAGCGTATTGATTTCATCTGGGTGTTTAACTTCGACGTGGACAGACTGAACGCCATCAGTAGCATCACGTTTCAAGGCAGACGGAACACCACCTGTTTGGAAATCTTCAAAGATATTCCAACTTGGTTCAATAGCATCCACACAGACGTACTCCATCATGTTAGCAAAGCTTTCATTGAGCCAAAGGTCATCCCACCATTTCATAGTTACCAGGTTTCCAAACCATTGGTGAGCCAATTCATGGGCCACAACTAGGGCAACTTGTTGACGGCTAGCAAATGTTGAGTTTTCATCCACAACCAAGTAAACTTCACGGTAGGTCACAAGCCCCCAGTTTTCCATAGCACCAGCTGAGAAGTCAGGAAGGGCGATGTGGAGAGATTGAGGAATCGGGTACTTAACTCCATAGTAATCTTCGTAAAACTCGATAGAGCGAACAGCGATATCCAGTGAGAAATCAAGGTTTGATAGTGGATGAGCTTTGGTTGAATAAACACCTACGAGGGTACCGTTTTTAGTTTTAGCCGTCACACCTTGCAAATCACCAGCAACAAAGGCCAACAAGTAAGAAGACATGCGAGGTGTTGTCTCAAACTTCCAGATACCTGTTTCTTTACGGTTTTCAACCTCAATCTCAGGCATGTTAGACAAGGCCAATTCACCTTCTGCTTGGTCAAAACGTAGAGAGAGGTCAAAAGTTGCTTTGGCTTCTGGCTCATCCACACATGGGAAGGCTTCGCGCGCAAAATGACTCTCGAACTGTGTAGATAAGACTTCCTTCTTGACTCCATCAACTGTGTAATAAGAAGGATAAATTCCTGTCATGTTGTCTGTGATTTTTCCTGAGAAAGCAATAACAACTTCAACTTGACCAGCTTCCGCAAGTTCAATATGAAGGGCTTCATTGTCATGATCAACTGTAAATGGACGAGCTTGACCTGCAACTTCTACCGAAGCGATTTCCAAGTCTTTTTGGTGGAGGGAAATACGGTCACTCTGTGCTTGACCACTAATAGTCACCTTTCCTGAAAACGTCTTGGTCTCACGACTCAAGTCTAAAAATAAATCATAATGTTCAGGAACAAATTGCTTAATAAAATGTTCAACTGCTTGCATAGTTTTCTCCTATCTAAGTTTAAGAGCTAGAGCTCTTCTTCAAACAAACTTATTATATCATGTTTTGCTTAAGAAAAAAGGATTGGACGGCGATTTCCAAAACTTTCTTCCTTCTAATAGTCTACAGTGGGTAGACCTTGCGAAATTCTTCTAAAACAACCTTGCTTTCAGGTGTAAAAGTCAGCCCAGCCTCCCTCATCCACTCGGTGAAAAAGTCCTCATGAACCTGACGCCAATAGGCTAGGGATTTGTCTCCCTCACCTTCCTTATAGGCATGTTGCGCAGAAACTTGATTAAAGGGCTGAACGGAAACCCTTGTAATTTCGACAATGCAGACAGCCTGATCTTGCCCATCTAAAATGATGTCAAACGTCCCTTCTTGTGGCAAGGGTTCATTATCAACTGCATAAAGATCATAAGCTGATGCGGTCGCTGTCTTTGAGTCTTTTAAAACCAAATCTGCCAAGAAATCGGCTTCCTCTCCAAAAGCCCAGGCATCTATCTCATCTCCAATTGAGGGGTTGATTTGCTTGTAGGCATTCCACATTTCTTGAGGTGTCATGGGTTGCTCCTTTGTAATTTTTTACTCTCTTCTTTTACACGTTTGAGGTGGTCTGGATGGTCAATCTCTAAATTAAAAATCTCTAGAATAGAACTGTGGTGAATAATGCACTTGATACCCAACTGATTCATTTTTTGTATGAAAGAATCATTCAGATAGCCTGCTACAGCAAAGTCAATCTTTTTCATCCTTGCTTTATCCTGCATATCTCTTAGCATATCTAACATTATTGGACTTTCCATGTCATGCCATTGACTGTTTCTCACAGTCGCAAAAATAAAAGAAGTCAAATCATTCATTCCAACTACAATCTTTGAAATACCAGCTTCCAGTATGCTGTCTAAGTCAAAATATGCTGACGGTAATTCAATCATCGTGGCAATTTTCCCAGTAAAACCTTGATGACGCAATACTATAATAGCTTGCTTTAACTGCTCAGCATCATTGACAAAAGGAAAGATAACAGATAGATTGGGATTGTTTTGATAAACTTCTGTAACGACATGTGCTTCAGCCTGAAATTCATCAGGACACGCCAGCAAACGCCTAGTTCCTCTATATCCAAATAAGGGATGCCCTTCGTCAAAAAACTCTTTAGTCCCCTTTAGACAATTAGCTTCTGTATTCGTTAATTCAGAAAAACGATACCAAACTTCTTCATCTGAGTACAGGGAGCAGATAGTCTCTAGATAATCTTTTACAAATTGCTGACAACTTGCTAATAGTATATTTTGATTGAGCTCTCTCAACAAGTATTCCCCACGAATCATGCCGACGTGGTGCAATAGTTGTGGGTAAACTTTATCATCAAGTTTTTCGCCACTAAGAGCCAGTTGGTTTCTCATCATTCACCTTCCAATTCATGTAAGAAGTCTTGTCCAGTTCTGAAAATCCTAATAATTCAGTCTTAACCTTCAAGACTAATGGCGATGCATTTTCTTCTGTGATCTCTTGAATATCCAGCCAACTCCTCCTACTTCAAAGACCAGCCACCATCTATTGTCAAGATTTGCCCTTGCATGGCAGATGCCTTTCCACTGGCCAAAAAGAGACTGACTTCTGCAACTTCTTCTGACTCAATCCAGCGCTTGATTGGTGTTTCACTAGCAACCCAGTCAGCCAATCCACCTGGCTCAAAGTCCGCAGCAGTCATAGCTGTCTTGACTGCTCCTGGAGCGATACCAAAGATCTGAATCCCAGCTCCAGCATAGTCTAGAGCCAATTGCTTGGTAAATCCAGCCAAGGCGTGCTTCGAAGAAGTATAGGCGTGTCCACCACCACCTGCTAGGCTAGAAGCAATGGAGCACATATTGATAATGATTCCTTTTTTATTCTCCAGCATTTGTGTCAAATAATGCCGAGTCAACTCTACTGGAGTAACGTAGTTAATTTCAAAAATCTCTTGAATTTCCTGCGCTGATTGTTCCAATAGGGGTTTATAATCATCCAAAACTCCAGCAGTATTGCACAAAACATCCACCTGAGGACACCAGTCAAAAATAGGCTCCAAGTCCAAGGTCAAATCTCTCTGTAAAAAATGGAAATCACCCTGTAAGAGTGGATTTTCACCTTGGTCCACTCCATAAACTTGATAGCCCTTTTCTAAAAAGAGTCGAGCTTGAGCCAGACCAATCCCTGAACTCACTCCTGTAATGAGTACACGTTTAGCCATACACTTCTACCCAATCCGTCGCCAAAACATCACAAGGTGTCGGACTCCACATGGAAAAACCTTCCCCTTCTCCAGACACGTTGATTAGGAAATAAGGTGTCACTTCAAGTGCAACCCCGTTTTGTTCAATAGTATCAAAAAGTTGGACATAGTTTTCCGCACCTCCCCAACCAGTTCGTACATATTTTTTCTTAGCCTTTAACCCAGGTAGAATTTCTTCAAATGTCATGTTTTTCTCCTTTAATATCAATAATTCTTCCCTTCATTATAACAAAAAAACCGCTTTAAAACGGCTTTTTGACTATACTTCACTCCATTTTATCTTCTTAAATCTACGGAAAAATAAAAAAACGACAACCACTTTTTCAGCAGTTATCGTTGCTTATCTTTTAATCTTTTCCACCAAGTCGACTATTGATATTCATCATGATACTAGCTATTTTTTCACCCCAGTACGGATCTGATGCATAGCGTACATTCATTCCTGTCGCTTTATTTCCAAGGTGATCTCTTCCACGGTCAATATAGTTCTCACGAATCCACTTAGCCGCACCAAGAATTCCTTTGTCTACATCATCAAATTTCTTAGCTGAATCATAGGGACTGGTATCGTAAGCAGCTATTCCGAAGAAGTTATTTTTATCATTAGCAATTTGGCTACGTCCCCAAGCACTTTCTAGCGCACTGTGAGCCATTAAATAGAGAGCATTGACACCATAACGTTTTTCAGCTTCTTTAAAAATTGCTCCTTTACCGGCAAGACGACTGTTTCGGATATTCATAATCGAATAAACTCTATTTAATTCATCCGCACTATAGTTGGTTGGTTCAGTTAAATTCTTGAAAAGGAAACGATTTTTGATAGTAAACCCATCGAAATGTTCTCCATCCTTTGAATAATACTTCTTACCAATTTTCATGGCTGAAGTATGTGGA
This sequence comes from Streptococcus gwangjuensis, assembly GCF_028156745.1. GTDB lineage: Bacteria > Bacillota > Bacilli > Lactobacillales > Streptococcaceae > Streptococcus > Streptococcus gwangjuense_A. The sequence continues at coordinate 241,849 of NZ_JAODJG010000029.1, read as the reverse complement.
GCTACCCGAATACTAGTGTATGGAGAAAGTTCATGGTATAGGAATCTTCCGTCAGTAGTATAGTGAGGAATAAACTCACTTCCTTCCTCAACTAAAGCCAAATCACTTTGATTCATATAACCGGACAATCCTGATATTGAAACAGCTAGACGACTACCCTTGCTTTTAGAGCCATCATAGGTCACAATACTTCCCTGATTGACATAGCTCAAAATATCTCCTGATTCGCTATAAATATAGGCTGTGATTGGTTTAACCTTAAAATATTTTGGACTTTGAATCCACTTTCCGTTATCTTGGAAGAAGTACTCTTTATTTTTGATGTTAAAACCACCAGTAACATAGCTTCCATCTTCTTTCAGGTAGTACCATGCATTGTAGTTAGGATCAAAAATCCATTCATTCTTGGCCATATAACCACCAGATTTGAGGTAATAAGCACCAATCCATTCACGTGAAGCATAAGCACCACCTGATTTTAGGTAAAACCAGCTATTATAAGATTTATCAAAAATCCATTCTTTTTCAGCCATTGCTCCACTATTTTTTAGATAGTAAGCATCTTTCCACTGATTACTAGCCATCACACCATCACTGTTAAAATAGTACCATGTGCCCTTAATCTTTTCCCATTTATTACGAAGGATTTTTCCTGAATCTGTAGCATAATACCATTTATCAGCAATTTTAACCCAGGACTTTTCTACCATTGCTCCACTAGTACGAAAAGCATAGTCATTAACAATAGTATTGCTGGCCATGATTCCATGTTGATCAAATAAATACCAGACACCCGCAATTTTTTTCCAATTTTTTATTGGTTGATTATTCTCATAAAAAAGCCATTTTCCATGCTCTTTCTGCCAACCATTCTTATGAGCTTCTTCAACTTTTTCTTTATTTGAAATAGCCTCTTTTTTAGAATTATTTTCTTTTACAACAACTGGTTCTTTCTTTTTTTCCGTCTTTTCAGCTTCATTCTTTGTATTTTCAACAACTTTTTTCTCTTCTGAAGCTAGAGTCTGATTTTTATCTTTAGACTGATTTTTGTCCACAGATTGACTCTTATTCGTCGTTTGACTTTGATCCGTTGTTTTACTATCTTCAGCAAAGACTGATGTTGTGGGCACAATTGCCAATGCAAGCACTGCCGTGCTTACAAGTAGTGTTCTCTTCATTTTACTCCCCTAAGTAGAAATTCATCTACATCATTCGTAATTAACTTTATTCTAACATAGTTAAAAGATGAAAATATTACAAAATGATGAAAATTATGTGTCTTATTGACGATAAGAATGGTCTAGCTTATCTAAGGCTGGCTTTTACTTCCTTGTGTAGATTTTCTAGGCTGCTAATGCCGTATTTGTCCATGACTTTTGGTAAATTTTCGATAATATCAGGACAGGCATATGGATTAGTAAAGTTGGCTGTTCCAACTCCGATAGCAGATGCTCCCGCCAGATACATTTCTAGGGCAGCTTCAGCCGAATCCACTCCTCCCATTCCAATAATAGGCAGATCTGTTGTTTGGGCTACCTGACGGATGAGTTTGAGGGCTACTGGAAAGACTGCTGGACCAGACATTCCACCTGTTCCATTGGCCAAGATTGGTTTTCTGGTTTTGAGGTCAAAGCGCATTCCAACTAGAGTATTGATCATGGTCAAGCCACTTGCCCCCGCATCTTCTGCAGCTTTTGCGACAGTGACGATATCCGTCACACTAGGGGTTAATTTGACATAAACTGGCACATCAGAGGCTTCCACAGCTGCTTTCACCACATCATAAGCTAAATCTGGATCTTGACCAATCAAAAGTCCATGATTACAGTGATCTACATTGGGGCAAGAAATATTGAGCTCAATAGCCTTTACATTAGCTGCCTTGGAAATTCCTCGAGAAACAGCAGCATACTCTTGTTTTGAAAAACCAGCTACATTGGCGATAATAGGAAGATTTGGATATTCTCTTTCCAGCCAAGGTAGCTTTTCGGCCAAAACAACTTCCAAACCAGGATTTTGCAGGCCGATTGCATTGAGCATACCAGCAGGTGTCTCTGCTACCCTTGGAGTTGGATTCCCAAAACGAGGTTCAAGGGTTGTCGCCTTGATCATGATAGAACCTAAAAGATCTAAATCATAGTACTTGGCATACTCTTGTCCAAAACCAAAACAGCCTGATGCTGGAATGATTGGATTTTTCAAATCCAAACCAGGTAGAGAAACTTGTAAACGATTTGTAGTCATGATTTTCTCCTTATAATACAACTGTTCCTGTGCGGAAAACAGGGCCATCTTCACAGACGCGTTGGCTGACCGTCTCGCTTTCTGGCACTTTTAGAACGCAGGCATAGCAAGCCCCCATCCCACAAGCCATACGAGATTCCAGAGATAAATAGGCTCTTGGGTGGTCATAAAAGGTCTGATTGATATACTTCATCATTCCAGGCGCCCCACATGAGTAAACAGCATCAAATTGATTGTCTAAATCCTTGATAACAACGGAAACATTTCCCTTGATACCATAAGAACCATCATCTGTCGTTACAAAGACTTGACCATATTGAGCTAATTCCGTCTCTAAAATAACAGCATCCTTATTAGCAAAACCGAGAACAGTCACTACTTTTACTCCACGCGCATGCAATTCCTTGGCCACCTCAAGTAAAGGAGGTACACCAATCCCCCCTCCAACTAAGAGGACCTGGCTCTGCTCATCAAGGTCAGACAAGTCAAAACCATTTCCCTGAGGACCCATTACATCAAGAGTGTCTCCCTGACTTAAGGTTGAGAAAATAGCTGTCCCAGCCCCTTCAATCCGATAAATGAGGTGACACTGCTTCTTTACCTTATCAATAGACGAAATTGAAATAGGACGACGCAAAAGATGGGCATCATCAGGCACACGCAGATGAAGAAATTGGCCTGCTCGCATAGTTTCAACCATTTCTCCTTCTAGGACCAGTTCAAAGATTGCTGGCGCGATTTCCTCCTGTGCAACCACCTTCATGGTTTCCAAACGAATGGCACCCAAACGTTTCTTACATGTGGGATTCATGACTTTTCCTCCTTAAATTTTAAGGGGAGCAGATAAAGAAAAGGCCTTGCGATTGCAAGGCCTCAGTTAAAATCGTACAAGACAAGAGAGCACACTCAAAAAGTCCCCTCTAGAAAATTGTACTATTCTTTTATCTGACACCTTGTGAGTCTCTCTGGACTCCCCTTAAAGGTTAAATTTTTACTAGTATACTCTTTCAACCAAAAAAAGTCAAGTAGAAAACGAACATTCTACTTGACTTCACGAGATTATTTTTCACGAATGACTTCAACCTTGTAGCCATCAGGGTCTTTGACAAAGTAATAGTTAGGTGCAGTTCCTGGTAGACCATTTGGTTCAGTAACTTCATAGCCTTTGGCACTATGCTCTTGATGAAGCGCCTCAAGATCAGGTGTACTGAGGGCGATGTGGGCAAATCCATCTCCAACCACATAAGGACCGTGATCGTAGTTATAAGTCAACTCCAACTCATAGTCGTCACCCTCAAGTCCTAGATAGACAATCGTGAAGGCATGGTCTGGAAAATCTCTGCGACGCAATTCTTTAAAACCAAAAGCATCTTGATAAAATGCGATTGATTTTTCAAGATTCTCTACTCGCAAGCAAGTATGTAGCATTTTTGAAGCCATATTTTTCTCCTTTATTTTTAAAAAGACTGGGACAATCCTGTTCCAGTCTTATCTGTTATTATTTACCAAGTTTTGCTTTAGCTGCATCTGCAAGAGCTGTGAAAGCTGCTGCATCGTTAACAGCCAAGTCAGCAAGCATTTTACGGTTAACTTCGATCTCAGCCAATTTCAAACCATGCATCAATTGTGAGTATGAAAGTCCGTTCATACGAGCTGCCGCGTTGATACGAGTGATCCACAATTTGCGGAAGTCACGTTTTTTCTGACGACGGTCACGGTATGCATAGTAGTAAGAGTTCATTACTTGTTCTTTTGCAGTACGGAACAAGATGTGTTTAGCTCCATAGTAACCTTTTGCTAATTTAAGAATACGTTTACGACGTTTGCGTGATACAACGCCACCTTTAACACGTGCCATGTTTTATTTCCTCCAAATATTTCCTAGAATTGTTTACTTACAGTCAAGCTATTATTTCAAGCGAGTAAGCATTGCTTTGATACGTTTGTAATCTCCTGAATGCACCATAGATGCTTTACGAAGATGACGACGTTGTTTCTTAGTTTTTCCGTGGAAACGGTGAGAAGTGTAAGCACGGAAACGTTTAAGTCCACCAGAACCTGTACGTTTGAAACGTTTAGCTGATGCGCGGTGTGTTTTTTGTTTTGGCATGATTTTTTCTCCTTTATTTAACTTTCTGACAATTATTTTTTGTCAGTCGCTGGCGCCAATTGCATGAACATTTGACGTCCATCCATTTTAGCACGTTGTTCGATGATTGCAATATCTTGAGTTGCTTCAGCAAACTCGGCTAAAACTTTTGCACCAATCTCTTTATGGGTAATCATACGACCCTTAAAGCGAATAGATACCTTAACTTTATTTCCTTTTTCAAGGAATTTGCGTGCATTGCGAAGTTTTGTATCAAAGTCACCCTTGTCAATCGTTGGACTTAGACGAACTTCTTTCACAGTAACAACACTTTGTTTTTTACGTTGTTCTTTTTGCTTCTTCTGGTACTCAAATTTGAACTTACCGTAGTCCATAATTTTTGCAACAGGCGGTTTGGCTTGGGGTTGAATCAATACTAGGTCAACATTAGCGTTATCAGCCAAAGCTTGCGCTTCACTGAGTGGCTTGATGCCTAGCTGTTCTCCTTCAAGACCAATCAAGCGAACTTCACGTACACGAATCTCATCATTGATGAATAAGTCTTGCTTTGCTATGGTTTTCACCTCTTTTGTTTTATTAGAGAAAAACAATAGCGGACTCGTAAATATACAAGCCCGCACGTTATGATAGCGTTTCTTAGAAACTTTTCATCCGTAGGGCCAGGCAACTTAATGTCACAAGGCGAGAAGCTCTCACTTCTGCTTTTCTCAACTTTTATATGATACCAAGTTTTCTAGCCCTTGTCAAGATAAAAAGTTATTTTTTTAAAAAGTTTCTGCTCATTAATCAACCGTTTCGATTTTCCAACTTTTCCACCCTTTAAACCGTATAGCTCCTTGCTGGTCAGTTCGGTAAACTTTACTATTGATACCTTCCAGTCGGGTCAAGGTTTCCTGATGGGGGAGTTTCGTTCGATTGCTCTTTCCAACTGATATAAGAGTAAGCTCTGGTTTGAGTTTTTCTAGAAAGGCTGAACTTGATGATTTTTTATTGCCATGTTGACCACCCTTCAAAACATCCACCTCTAGGTCAGGATATTGCTTCAGAAGATCCTTCTCTCCTTTCTCCTCCAAATTTCCTGTGAAGAGAAAGTACTTATCCAAGAGTTTCCCATAAAGAACTAGGGAATTTTCATGACCTCCATCTCCAATTTTCCTTGGAGATAGGACTTCTAATTGCCTTCCGAAAATTGCCAAGTGTTCCCCCACTGACACACTACGCACCTTGGTTTGAGTCGCCTGTAGTTCTGCCACAAATTCCTTCTGTTTCAGACTGCCTTTGGATACTAAAATCTCCCCAATATGGAAAGCCTTGGTCACCTCTAACAAATCTCCAACATACTCCTTGTCCGTGTTAGTCAAAATTAGCTGGTCAATCTTGGCCACTCCACGACTTTTAAGATAGGGAATCAAGGTTCGCTGGGCATTGCTAGTTGTCACCTTTTCTTGCCATTTTTCTATTTTCTTACTAGACTCTGCCTTACCGCCTACATCTATGAGAATGGTTTTCCCAGTTACATCCCGTAGGAAAATACTTTCCCCTTGCCCTACATCCAGCATGGTGATTTCATTTTCCAGTGGATGCTTGGTAAAGAAAAATAGACCTGCAATCAATAAGCTCAACACTGCTAGCCTTTTAATGTTTTTCCTCAAATCATAGACCAAAGCCAAGGAAATTAATAATAAGATTAAAAGCCATGCATTGGGTTGTCCAAAGACAAGTGATCTACTTGTAACCTGTGATACCAAGCGAATAATGTCCTCCAACCATTCAAAAATAAAATTCAGCTGAATGACTGGATAAAGAAAGGAAAGGGCAAATAAGATAGACAAGAGCGGTAAGAAGACCAAGTCAAATAGAAAGGAAAAGACAAAGGTTAAAAGAATTGACCAAGGTTGAAATTCCGCAAAATAGAAGGACAGAATGGGCAATATGCCCAAGGAAATGACTAGACTTTCTCTGGCAACAGCCTTAAGCCCCTCCCCTTCTTTGCCGGTCATGGTCAAGATAAAAGCATAAGCGCAGGACAAGACACCTCCTGCTGTCAGGAAAAAGTTGGGCATGATGATAAAGAGGACAAGGACTGTCAAGGCAAAATTATCCAAGCCCTTAACACCATGTTGAGCCAGTTGCTTTTGCAAGAGACTGCGAATGACCGAAGCTGAAAATCCTGTCAACCCTGCATAGATAAGGGAAAAGGGATAGGTCAGCCATTTCAACTTTTCTTGGGTCAAGTCCAATCGCAAGAGAAGTTTCTTAAATCCATCCATAAAAAAGCCTACCTGCATACCAGACAAGGCAAAGAGGTGGATAATTCCTAGACTGGAATAAAGCTCATTCATCTCCTCAAAATCTGTGTCCAGATGTCCTAATAGAAGCCCTGTCATGTAATTACGCATAGGGTCTGGAAAGTGCGTCTTAATCCAAACCACAGCCTTTCGGCGTAAGCTGGACAGGTTTTCACCTATATCCCAACTGCTAACCTTTTGAAGTGACTGGATTTTTTTGATATTGAGAGTCTGGTAAATTCCCTGAGTCTTCAGATAGGCTTGATAGTTAAATCCACCAAAATTCCTCTGCCCTTCTGGCTCCGAAAGCTTCCCTTCTAGTCCTATCTCATGAAGGTCGGTTAAAGATTGAAAGGCTTCTTTCTCCTCCTCGGACTGGAGTTTATAATAGACTTGAAAAATGCGTCCATCAGACTTGCCACGAAAGGATAGACTGTCACCATTAACCTTAATAGTATCAGGCAAAATCCGTACCCTCTCAACAGAATCCGCCAAATTTTGACTCTCTTGACTCTGTTGCCAATTTTGAAACAGAAACCAGAAGCCAAAGATTCCACAAATTGCTAAAACTTTTCCAGCAGACTTCCACGAAAATTGGATAAAGAGACAGACTAGCAGAAAAACAAAACCTAGCAGGGCGAGATAAGATAATGAGAAAATGGCGTAGTAAAGCCATAGCAATAGAAAACTCAGGTAAATTAGGGGAATAGAGAAATTCTTAATCCACTGTAACATAGTCTTTTAGCTTTTCTATGGTCTTGGCACCAATGCCAGAGACTTTCTTGAGTTCATCGACCGACTTGAATTTCCCGTTTGTTTCACGATGGTCGATAATGTCCTGAGCTCGTTTTCCTCCCAGTCCCTTGACCTGCTTGAGTTCTTCCAGACTGGCCTTGTTGAGATTGACCTTCTTTTCTTTGCTTGTTGAATAAGGCGCACCAGAACCTGCCTGTTGACTAGCTAATTCTTCTCCCTTAGTTGGAACGTAAACCAAAGCCTCATCACTGACTTTCTGAGCTAGATTAAGCGACTTGCTGTCTGCTTGCTCTGTCAAGCCACCCGCCTTTTGAACAGCATCATTGACCCGACTACCTACAGGCAAATCATAAATTCCAGGTGCTTTAACAGCGCCTTTTACATCTACTGTGATTAGATCTTGTTCAAGGGGTTCTTCCTTTTCTTCCTTCTTCACATCCTTTTCGATCGATGAATCCTTGGAAACAGCTGCAACTTCTGCCTGCAAATTCGTTTCCTTGACAGGTGTTTGTGGAGCTGGCTTTAGCAGGAAAAATCCTCCGACAAGTAATCCCAGACCAGTACAGATGACAATGATTCTATACTCTTTGATTTTCTCGATAATTGCTTCCATATTTTCTCCTCTCTTAGATTATTCGTAAGAGGATGAAAAAACAGTTGAAAATTTCTTCTCAACTGCTTATTTATTTGCAAAATAGTCTTCCTTGGTCAAGACATAATGAACTCTGGTCACGATTCGGCCTGCTTCATGCTGGTCCATACAAGCATATGGTTCTGCATGGGAAAAACGCATGCCTGATTTCTCCATGACCTTTCCAGATGCAGGATTGCCCTTATCGTGAAGAGCAACCAACTTATTCATTCCAATCTTCTCAAAAGCCAGCTCAATCACGGCACGATTGGCTTCTGTCGTCAAACCTTGATTCCAATACTTTTTATTGATAATGTAGCCAATAGCTGCCTTCTTAAGAACAGGATCAATCTTGTACAAGTCAATGGTTCCAATAAACTGACCATTGCTTTTTAGTTCTATTCCCCAACGTCCCAAGGGATTAGCCAAGTAGAACTGAGCAATGTTATTCTTGGTTTCTTCTAAATTTTGATTGGTTGGAAAAGTGTAACGTGTATTATCCTTGTCCGAGGCATAGGCAAACATCGCTTCCGCATCATCCAAGGTTACAGGTCTAAGCAATAAACGCTCAGTCTCGACTATGGGATACTGAGCTAGTTTTAAAAAGATTGATTCCATACGTTTTTACCATTCAAAAGTATTTTCTATCAGTCTAGCATAAAAAAGAAGTTACAACAAGTTTTTCTTGCTTTTTAAAGCGGTTTCATATAGAATAAAATCATCACCTTATTTTATAGATAACTGTGATAAATCATTTACAACCCGTCAATAGAAAGGGAGTTTTTCTCTATGTTAATCGGAATTCCAAAAGAAATTAAGAATAATGAAAACCGTGTCGCCCTCACACCTGCTGGTGTCCACAGCTTAGTCGGTCGTGGTCATCGCGTCCTTATCGAAACAAATGCTGGTCTCGGTTCAGGCTTTACTGATGCTGACTATCAAAAGCAAGGAGCTGAGATTGTTTCTACTGCTGCTGAAGCCTGGTCGGCCGAGTTGGTCGTCAAAGTAAAAGAACCACTAGCTTCTGAATATGGATATTTGCGAGACGACCTACTTCTCTTTACCTACTTGCACATGGCTGCTGCCCCAGAATTAGCAGATGCTATGTTAGCAGCAAAAACAACTGGTATTGCCTATGAAACTGTTCGTGATTCTCAAGGTCAGTTACCACTCCTCGTTCCTATGAGTGAGGTTGCAGGCCGTATGGCAGTCCAAATCGGCGCCCATTTCCTAACTAAGCAAGCAGGAGGTTCTGGTGTCCTACTTGGGGGTGTACCGGGTGTGCCTAAAGGAAAAGTAACCATTATCGGTGGCGGTGTCGTCGGAACCCATGCTGCCCGAATTGCCCTTGGTCTTGGTGCTCAAGTAACCATCCTTGATATCAGTGCTAAACGTCTCTCCGTTTTAGAGGAGGTCTTTGGCCACCAAATTCAAACTCTCATGTCCAATTCATTCAACATCGAAGCCAGTGTGAGAGATGCGGATGTGGTAATCGGAGCGGTTCTCATCCCTGGTGCCAAGGCTCCAAAATTGGTGACAGATGAGATGGTCAAGCAAATGCGTCCAGGATCGGTCATCGTTGACGTTGCTGTTGACCAAGGTGGCGTTATCGAAACAGCTGACCGTGTGACAACGCACGATGAACCCGTCTATGAAAAACACGGTGTGCTCCACTATGCCGTTGCCAACATCCCCGGAGCGGTTGCTCGTACTTCAACCATCGCCCTAACCAATGTCACTCTTCCTTATATCGAAGCTTTGGCTGGCAAAGGATTCTCACAAGCAATCTCTGAGGATGAGGGCTTGCGCCAAGGTGTGACCACTTATCAAGGTTACTTAACCAGTCTTCCAGTAGCCCATGGTCTCGAAAAAAAACATACTCCAATTGACGAACTAGTCTAACAAATCTAATTATCAGATAAAAGAAAGAGCAAGTCCACCTGAACTGCTCTTTTTTGCTATTCTATTTCTTCTTGACTTTCTTCACTCTCTTCATTTTTAATTGGAGCTGGTTCATAAGCTCGGATAATCTGAGCGACAACTGGATGGCGAACCACATCCTTGGCTGAAAAATGAACAAAGTCAATCTGGTGAATGTTCTTGAGTTTCTCTTGAGCATCAATCAAACCGGACTTGACATTACGTGGTAGGTCAATCTGACTGATATCTCCATTGACAATCATCTTAGAATTAAAACCTAAACGAGTCAAAAACATCTTCATCTGCATGATGGTCGTATTTTGTGCCTCATCGAGAATGACAAAGGCATCATCCAAGGTTCGTCCCCGCATATAGGCAAGGGGCGCAATCTCGATAATTTCACGCTCCATGAGACGAGTTGTTTGGTCTTTTCCCAGAATCTGATACAAGGCATCATAAACAGGTCGAAGGTAAGGATCTACCTTCTCCTTGAGATCGCCTGGAAGAAAACCTAGACTCTCGCCAGCTTCCACTGCTGGACGAGTTAGGACAATCCGCTTGACCTGCCCACGTTTAAGGGCTGTCACGGCTAAAGTAACTGCAAGAAAAGTCTTCCCTGTCCCTGCGGGCCCAATTCCAAAAGTCACATCATGCTGTTTGACACTGTCCACATAAAGCTTTTGCCCTAGGGTTTTGACACGAATAGGTTTACCAGTATTATCCTTGATGATTTCTTCTTCGTAAAGGGCGACAAACTTGTCGATTTCATCGTTTTTGACCATGCTAATTGCAGTTACCACATCTGGCGTACCAACGGTCATCCCACGATTCACCAAGACCATGAGAGCTTGAATAACCTGACGGGCTTCCTCACAAGCAGACTCTTCTCCCAAAACTTGGACAATCTCAGTACGAGCATGAATCACCACATCAAGCTCTTCTTCCATCAAACGAAGATGGCGTTCATTGGAACCAAAAAGATGAAACAGATCATCTGGATGACTCAGTTGAATGTCTATTGAATGTTCCTTCAAATAAAGAACCTCTCTAATCCTTTTATTTCTTTTTATTATAGCAAAGGGGTGGAGAAATTACTAGCCCAAACCCAGTGAATCATGCTAGTGTTCTAAGTATTCTTGCCAGATAGCGTCAAAGTCTCCTAGGTTAAAAGAGAAACTGGCATGTTCTTCCAGAAAGCGACTCACCTCATCAAAATCATCTGTGTGTTTTGGGAAGGCTGACTCTTCAAAAGCGAGGTCTGCCAAGATTGCTTTGAGACTGTTACTTTTAGGATTGCGCTCGGTCATGAGCCAAGTGTAAAATGATTTTCTCATAAGTCACCCTAGATCAACTCTGTCCCAAACTGGTCTTGCTTGATTTTACCAGCCTTCATAAGACCACCTAAAGCTTTCTTGAACTGACCTTTAGAAATGCCAAAGGTTGCTTTGATGTCGTCTGGAGATGACTTATCATTTAAGGTCATGAAACCGCCATTGCTTTCCAAGTAGGTCAAAATCATCTGAGCATCATTTTCCAACATCTCAAAAGAGCGTGGTTTGAGGGAGAGATTCAACGTACGGTCCACTTCGCGGAAACCAATGACACGCGCATCTAAAACTTGACCCAAACGTGGCTCTGCATAGCGCTCGCTAGGATGGATAAAGCCAAGCATGTTATTTTCTGGTAGGTAAACAAAGGTTCCTGACAGCTTGAGACGGTAAACAATGGCTGGCCAGTTTTGGTTCTGCATGTTGTTGTAAGCAGGACGAGCTAGACGTTGAAAGTCTTCTTGATATGCCAAGAGTCCCCAGATTCGGTCTTTCTTGTCCACTTCAAGACGGATATAGAGTTGGTCACCCTTCTTAGGCCATAGTTCCTTAAGTTCAGGGAGAATATCTAGCGATACTACGACTTCCTTATCAGGAAGTCCTGTATCCACAAAGACACCCAAGTCTTTACGAACTTCCGTTACAGTCCCCCAACCAAATTGGTCCTGAGTGGCAGTCACTTCTAGAGTGGTCAGGCGGAGTTTTTGCTTCATATCCGTGTAGGCAAAACCTTTGACCGTATCCCCTACTGTATGTTGACCTTCTTCCTTAGCAAGAGCATAGGTTTGACCATCCTTTTGCACAAAGTAAAAACGGTCGTTTTCATCGATGATGAGTCCAACGATAAAACTTGCAAGATTTATATTCATATTTCCTTCTTTCGAATAAAACTCAGCCAGCAATGCCAACTGAGTTTTTCTGTTTATTTTTAGACTTCCAAAAGTTCTTTCTCTTTATTAGCAGTCATGTCGTCGATGTGTTTGACAGCATCGTCTGTCACTTTTTGAATATCTTTTTCAAGAGTCTTCAATTCGTCTTCAGTGATTTCTTTTGCTTTTTCTTGTTTCTTGGCTTCATCCATAGCATCACGACGGATATTGCGGACAGCCACTTTAGCATTTTCGCCGACTTTCTTCACTTCTTTAGCAAGGTCACGACGAGTTTCTTCTGTAAGAGCTGGGATAACCAAGCGGATTACAGAACCGTCATTAGCTGGTGTAATACCAAGATCAGAAGCGTTCAAGGCACGTTCGATGTCTTTCAATGAAGACTTGTCAAATGGTGTTACTAACAAAACACGCGCTTCTGGAATGGTGATTGAAGCGATTTGGTTAAGAGGAGTTTCTACTCCATAGTACTCTACATGTACACGGTCAAGCAAGCTTGCATTGGCACGGCCGGCACGGATACCACCAAATTCACGAGCAAGTGATTGGTGAGACTGGGTCATTCTCTCTTTAGCTTTTTCAATAATTGCGTTAGCCATAATCTTTCTTATTCCTTTTCTTCGATATTATTTGAAACTGTTGTTCCGATATTTTCACCAAATACGACACGTTTGATGTTGCCTGGTTGATTCATGTTGAAGACAACTAAGTCAATGTCATTATCCATTGAGAGGGTTGAAGCAGTTGAGTCCATGATGCGGAGACCTTTATTGATAACGTCACGGTGGGTCAATTCTTCAAACTTAACGGCTGTCTTGTCCTTCTTAGGATCGGCATTGTAAACACCATCTACGCCATTTTTAGCCATAAGGATGGCATCCGCTTCGATTTCAGCTGCACGAAGGGCCGCTGTTGTATCTGTTGAGAAGTAAGGTGAACCAATTCCGGCACCAAAGATAACGATACGGCCTTTCTCAAGGTGACGAAGGGCACGTCCACGGACATAAGGCTCTGCCACTTGTTGCATAGCAATGGCAGTTTGCACACGCGTATCGACACCAACTTGTTGCAATGAATCTGCCATCACAAGAGCATTCATAACGGTCCCAAGCATTCCTGTGTAATCTGCCTGAACGCGGTCCATTCCTGCTTCTGCTGCAGGTTCTCCACGCCAGAGATTTCCTCCACCGATAACAAGGGCAATTTCGATACCTAAGCTATGAACTTCTTGAATCTCTTTTGCGATTGTTTGAACTGTTTGGATATCAATCCCTACGCCACGTTCACCGGCAAGGGCTTCACCTGATAACTTGATTAAAATACGTTTATACTTGGGATTCGCCATTTTCACTCTCCTTCTTTTATCCTACCTATTTTATCACAATTTCTAAGATTTTTATAGTATCATGAGCAATTCTTTCAAAAAAATTAGACCGTTAAAAATTCCTCTAAATCGTTAAGAGCACGCTCTGCAATTTTTTCATAACGAGCCTTCTTATCACGGATACGTTCGCCTTCCAACTCCTTGATGATTCCAAAATTGACATTCATTGGTTGGAAATGTTTGCTGTCGGCATGAGTGATGTAATGAGCCAGACTTCCAATCGCTGTCGTCTCTGGGAAAATAGCCTCACTTTCTCCCTTGAAGAGACGAGCCGCGTTAATTCCCGCAACCAAGCCTGAAGCCGCTGACTCAACATAGCCTTCCACACCCGTCATCTGACCAGCAAAGAAGAGATTTGGTTGTTTCTTAGACCGGTAGGTCTGCTCAAGAAGATTCGGTGAATCCATGTAAGAATTGCGGTGCATAACACCATAACGAACAAACTCAGCATTTTCAAGACCTGGAATCATTTGGAAGACTCGCTTTTGTTCTCCCCATTTGAGGTGAGTCTGGAAACCAACGATATTGTAGAGGCTACCAGCCGCATTGTCCTGACGCAGCTGAACCACCGCATAAGGTGTTTTAAATTCTCCATCACGAGGTCCTGTGTAGTCGTCCGGATACTCAAGGCCAACTGGTTTCATCGGACCATAAAGCATGGTTTTAATACCACGTTTGGCCATGACTTCGATAGGCATACAGCCCTCAAAATACTTTTCTTTTTCAAAAGAATTCAGCGGCGCTTCTTCCGCATTGACCAAGGCTTCGTGGAAATTCATAAATTCTTGTTTGGTCATAGGGGCATTGAGGTAGGCTGCTTCTCCCTTATCATAACGAGATTTTAGATATACCTTGCTCATATCGATAGTATTGACATCGATAATAGGCGCTGCCGCATCGTAGAAATAGAAACCATCGCCGTCATTAAGAGCATGAATCTTTTCAGCCAAGGCATCGCTAGTCAAAGGACCAGTAGCGACAACTGTGATTACATCAGTCGGTAATTCTGTAATTTCATCACGAACCACTTCAATCAAGGGATGGTTGGCAACTTTTTCGGTTACCATTTGGGAGAAACCATCACGGTCCACCGCAAGAGCACCACCTGCAGGAACACGTGTAGCCTCAGCAGATTCCAAAATAACAGAACCCAAGCGACGCATTTCTTCCTTGAGAAGACCAACTGCATTTGTCAGAGCATCTCCACGAAGAGAATTGGAACAAACTAACTCTGCAAAATTGTCTGTTTTGTGCTGGGGTGTTGACTTGACACCACGCATTTCATAAAGTTTAACTGGAATACCACGTTCTGCGATTTGGTAGGCTGCTTCAGAACCTGCCAAACCAGCACCGATAACATTGATATAAGATTGAGACACGACACTAATACCTCTTTGGGAGTGTGAAGTCAAGATTCACATTGAAAAAGCAAATCAGACTTACGAGCTTTCGAGTTACTTGGCCCAGGCTGAAAAAGTCCACTGGACTTTCCTCGCTCTCGAATTTCTTGGCTCAGGCTGAAAAAGTCCACAGGACTTTTTCACTCCCACAAATCTTTCTAATTTTTTCTTCTACTAGTATAACAAAAAAAGGGAAGAAGGCAAACTTCCCTGTTTAGTCATTTTGATGGTTGATAAGTGAGTAAATCTAATATTAAAACGTTTAGTAAATGATGTCAGTTCCAATCTCTATCTCTCATACTCTTTATTTCTTGATAAATATCCTTTCGAAACTTTCCAAGAGATATATTTCTTATATCATTCTCAAAAATAATATCCCCATATATTAGACAATCAATGTCATCATCTATAAATGAGTTATTAAATTCTATGAAATCAGTATCATAATTACTTTTGAGTAAATCTCTTAGTTCTTGACGATAGAGTTCGGAATATCGCTCTTCTCTATCTAACATTTTTCTAACGTCAGTGTCATGTATACTGTATGCTTCTTTCAAATTAATAGCATCCATATCCGATTTCTTCTCAATACTTGTACTATACTCAATTTCTATATCGTCAATTCCTTTCATTAAATAACTAAATTTAACCTCATGTTTCTTTTCTCTATCTTCAAGAAAGGGATAAACATAGAAGTCAATTGTTCGTTTAATGTTATTGCAGACTCCACAAACTGGAATAAAATTGTATATGGAAACTGCAAAAATGGGATATTTGTCTTTATTATAAAAGTGATCCATTTGAGCACCTAGCTTGTCATCCCGAGAGTTTACATAATTACGATTGCAATATGGACAAACAGCAATATCTAATTCCTTTACCAACAGAATATTAATCTTTTTTGCCTCAATCTTTTTTCCCAAAATTTTACCCTCTGTATATACTGCTTTCAATCGTTGAATATTTTCTTCTTGAAAAACTTTCTTATTAATTATATTTTGATCCATTCGATACTTAATTAATCGAGCTAAATTATCTAATTTTTCTGGAGGCATTATGATTAATTGTTTAAAATCTTCTTCATAGTTTCCACCAGTAAAGTATTCAAGAACATTTTCTTTCCCAATAATTTTTTTGCATTGGTTAATTAACTTAAAAATATTTCCCCCTTTAAATTTTGTTTTTTTTCTACCACTACGAGTTCTTTTATTAATTACTCTAGTAAACTCCTTTTTAATTTCATCATAGTAGACATTCTTCAAATCATTGGAATATACATCTTTTATATTAATCAATTATTTCACCCTAAATTCGTTTTTTTTAATTCTTCTAACTCTTTTTCCAATTGTTGAATACGTTCATTAATCTTAATAGTATTAGGAAATGCTTTTTCATACATAAACATAAGTTTTTTTCGAATCATTGTTTCCCCTATTGAATTAATTAGTTTTTTTAATATTTTTTTAAATTCCTCCTCAGTCTTATTCTTATCCAATAACAATGATTGAAGGAAATCTTCTCTTATTTTTTCTTTATTTGGATTATCCCCTAACAACTCATAAATTGTATGAATAGTAACATTTATTCTATCATTCGAAAAATTCCCACGTGTACTATCTAAGAAAAAAGATGAACGATACAAATCATAAATATTTTGTCCAAAAGTTTTTATGCCATCCTTTTCTGCATCAATAACTTTTCTTTGACTATCTCCATCTCTTCGTAACATAATTACGTTCTCAAGAAAAACATCAGATAACATCACAGGAGAATAGGTCGTCATAACAATTTGTATATTTTTTTCTTTAAAAATTTTACCAATAATAGGTAGAACCGAATTTATCCACTTACGTTGCCACTCAGGATGTAAACCTAAATCTACTTCATCCAATAAAACAATTACATCAGCTGTTTCATTAAGTGTTTGAGATTTACTATATAGTCTACCAAATAAGTTTAAAAGAGCATATTCTCCTGAACTCAAAGCATTCCACGAAAATTCAATTGAGTTTAAGATTTCCTGAATCTGAGAAAAGTCAAAATTGTTTATGTAAAAGTTATAATTATATGATAAGGCTGTAATTAAATCATTTAAATCTTGATATTTATCAGAAAAAATTTCAAAGTTTGATTTATTAGATTTAATAAACTCAACAATAATCTTTAAATGCGATACTTCATCTCTCGAAATATAAATAGATAGGTTATCTAACACTTCTTCTGTTGTTCTCTTCCTTAGTTTATATCTTTCACTGCAATAATAAAATACCTTTAAATATTCAATGTCACTGTATTCTATCAAATTAGAAAAACAAACCATTAAATCCCGTTGTAGAATACTTGGCAATTCTTTTGTTGTCTTAATAAACTCCGATATCCATTTTTCCTGCTCAATTTTAGAAAAACTATCTAATAAATCACTAATAAAATATTTATAGAGGTTACATAATAATATCGAATGAGATTCAACAGAAAGATTACTTTTCATTATCTCATTGATACTATCTTTCTCAATTAAATTCTTTAAAACACTTTCTTTCAATTTACCTTGTTTAATATCTTCAATTACTCCTTTTGATGATTCTACGATTTCTAATTCTTCATAGTTTTCTTCAAAGTATTCCTCCTCAACTATATTTAATTCCTCTTGAATTTCCTTTAAACAATCAACCATTAAATTAATTAAATCTCTTACATGAAATACAAATTCTTCAGGGAGATATTTCGTATAATTAGAACCTACTTTATGTAAAAACAGATGGAAAACCTTAAAGTTTTCCACCATATCTTGATTATACGCCAATCTATCTGATTCTAAATAACTATACATATGTATGAGGCTTCCTTTTAACAAGGATAAAAATTTACTTTGTAAATCTCTTCCACTGTAGAAAGAAAATAAATCAATCCTCCCCTTATCTTTTTTCTCTATGTCAATAGAAAAGTCAGTAGAAGATATATCATATCTATTTTCAAGATACTTCAAATAACTGTCTGAAATAATTCCTTCTTCATTATCAAATTTTTCCACCAGATACTCAAAGTAGGAGTCTTTGTCAATTTCAGTAAATTTGTAACCATCAAAACTATCAAGAAATTCTTCATAATTTAACCGATCATCATAACAATCATAAATAAAATCTTGATAATTTTCCGAGTTCGCAATGGATGTATGGATAAAATCAAGATAGCTTTCAATATTTTGGTTACTAGAAGATGAATTAAAATTAAAATTAAAATTAACACTAATTACTTTTCCACTAAAACTTAGTATATCTTGAACTGCATCAAAATTGTCACTTGATAAAATAAATTTAATTTGTGAATTCATATCTTTTTTATTGATAGCTAACAAATTTTCCTCATGAAGCATCCTGGAAGTTGAAATATCATGCTCACTTGAATGTACTATGATCTCAATTGAATTAGATAATTTAATTATGGGCAATTCAGGAAAACTAAGATAGTTTAAATTTATATAAATATCGTTATCAGACGTACGTAATGCAAACTCTCCAACGTTAGAATTATCAATAAAATAGTCATCCCCTCGCTTAAAAATTAAAATTCTATCAGAATGTCTATTTACAATATCATTTAACAACCTTGTTTTTCCAATACCATTTTCACCAACTATTATTGTCAAATCATTAACAGCATTTGTATATGGAATCTTGATATAATCTAAATCTCTCACTACTTTAAAAGTACTTTTTTCAACATACACAATTTGAATATCAGGTAAAAAATTTAATACATCGTAATTTTTATCATTCTTCTTAATTATTGAAACTAATCTAAAATTTTCATTTTCTATCATTTTACTTCCTTATAAAATTATTTAATTATAACATAACGCTTATCAAAGCAGTTATAATAGTCATCAATATAAAATACATCTATTATTTATACGTCAGAAAAAATATAAGAATAGCATAATTGGTATGTTTGTTCTTCCTTAACTACTCTTATCAAATTGTCGTATCCTAATCATTTGCTGTTATTATTTCTTAATAAAAGAAGTAAGAGTATAAAGTATTTTTGTTAATATTGCAAAATTTACAAAAAAACTATAAATTAGTATATAGGGTTAAGTATCTACTATTCACTCTTGATTTTCTTCCCAGTCGTGGTAGGCAGCGTAAAGCTGGCTTTTATTCCACTGGTAAATCTTTGCTACTTCCTTAATGGCTTGATTTTTCTTCATACCATGTTGGATGCGGGCTTGGATTTCTAAGAACAAGTCTTCCTCGTCTTTTTCTTCCACATCCTGACTGGCACCTTCAACGATAAGAAGGCATTCTCCCTTAAGTGGCGTTTCAGAGATGCTTTCCAGCAATTCAGAGATCTTTCCTCTTTGGTATTCTTCATAGATTTTGGTCAATTCCCTAACCAAAACGACCGAGCGGTCACCGTAGACTTCTAGCATATTTTCCAACGTATCTGCTACACGATGAGGGGATTCATAGAAAATTTGTGTTTCAGGATAGTCTTTTTTCGAGTCGAAAAATTGCTTTTGCTGACCTGATTTTCTCGGTAAAAAACCATAAAAGATATGTGGCTGTGGCGCTAAACCACTGGCAATCAAAGCAGAAATTCCTGCAGAGGCACCTGGAACAGTGACAACTGCGATTTCCTCCTCAATCGCTGCCTTAACCAAATCATGACCAGGGTCTGAGATACTAGGCAGACCCGCGTCGGATACCTGAGCAATACTTTGTCCTGCTTTCAGGAAACCAATCAAATCAGGAATCTTTTCCTTGGCATTGTGCTCATGAAAACTGATCTGCTTGGTGGAAATATCAAAATGCTTGAGCAATAGACCTGTATTGCGCGTGTCCTCAGCAGCAATCGAGTCCACTTCTTTCAAGGTCTGGATAGCTCGAAAAGTCATATCATCTAAATTACCAATCGGCGTTGCCACTAGGTAAAGCTTGCCATAGGGAGACTGCCCCTTAAAACTTTTTTGAATCTGCATGCCTACTCCCTGTACAACAACTCGTCACAGAACATACATTCCTCGTCCTGCTCTCGACGTTGTCCATAAAAATCATTACATACGTGAAATCCATCACGGTAAATGCGACGGACACTTTCGCGAACATGTTTGGCCTTGACAGGAGCATCTGCTTCTACCTCACCCAAGCGTTCTCGCAACTTACTATTTTCCAAGCGAAGAGCTGTATTTTCCTCTACCAGGCTCTTGAGATTTTTCTTGATGGCTTCCACATCGGCTAAGGTTACCAATAACTGTTGGGAAAAATCATCCAGCGCGTCAAATAATTCTTTTTTGTCCATAAAACAGCCCTTTCCTTTCTTTATCGTTCATTTTTGAGTTTACATTTCTTTCAAGACCAGATATTCCATGGCATTTTGAAAGCTGACATTAGCTTGCCACATTTTTCTAGCTTCTAGCAAATCTTGTAGAATCACTCTTACTCTTGCTTGTAGGATATCTTGCCCACAGAGGACTTCAAGAATCCGTAAAACCTGATCTTGTTTTTCCTTGTCATCTGCCAAGCTAGCTAGTTTAGCAACTTGCAAATAACTTTCTTTTTTCTTAGCTACTAACCAAGTCAGCAGGCGTTCACTTTCATCAACCAAGGTCCAAAAACTTGCCTGATTGGCTAACTTTTCTGCTTCAGCTCGCGATTGACTAAACTGGGCTAAAAGAGTCGCTTTTTTCTTAACCAGACCTGCTTGTTCTAATTGATGGATGAGCTTTTCTTCTTGCTTTTTAAAGTGGAAAATCTGAGTCCGACTACGGATGGTCGGCAACATCTTTTCCTCATCACTAGTCAAGAAGAAAATATAAACCTCACTCTGGGGTTCTTCGATGACCTTGAGCAGAGAATTGGCTGCATTAGGATGCATTTTCTCAGCTTGCTCGATAATAAAGACCTGTTGCTGACTTTCAATCCCTGCTTGGGAAAACTGCCCCACCAATTCTCGAATCCGTTCTGTCTTGATGACCTGATTGACTGGCTTAATCAAAGTGACATCGGGAAATTCTCCCTGTTCAATCAGCTTACAATTTCGGCAGTTTTCACATGGCAACACGCCTACTTTATCCGTACAAAAGAGGCTCTTAGCTAAAAATTGCGCCATTTCCAGGCTTCCAAAGAAACCTGAAAAGAGGTAGGCATGATTGAGCTGGTCTTGTTGTAGGATACGGACAAAGCGGTCAAACTGATCTGGTTGCCAAGCCTTTAGTTGATCTTGTTTCATTTAGCTAATCCCATTCTCTCAAACAAGACAGCCTTGGTAGTTTCCACAACTTGCTCCAAAGGAAGACTCGCATCAATCTTGACTATGCGATTTCTTTCTTTGTACAGAAGAGAAAGGTAGCCTTGACGAACTTTTTTATGCAAGTCCAATCCTTCCAAGTCCAAACGATTGACCTCACGATTACTATTAGCTGCAATGCGAGCCAGACCTTCTTCTACCTCGATGTCAAAATAGAGGGTCAAATCAGGTTTGAGGCCATCTGTCGCAAACTGATTGAGCCAGTCAATGGCGTCAATGTCCAAACCACGACCAAATCCCTGATAGGCAACGGAACTATCGATGAAGCGGTCCATAATGACCAACTTGCCAGCTTCAAGTGCTGGAAGAACTTTTTCCACCAAGTGCTGTCTGCGACTAGCAATATAGAGGAGGAGCTCTGTCTTAGCATCCATCTGAGTATGACTTGGGTCCAAAATCACTTCCCGAATCTTCTCTCCTATCAAGACTCCGCCAGGTTCACGGGTCGTCAGCACCTCTACCCCTTTTTCCTCTAAAATTGGGAGCAGAGCCTCTAAAACACTGGTCTTTCCTGCTCCCTCTGGTCCCTCAAGAGAAACTAAAAATCCTTTTGACATGTCTAACTCATTTCTTTTTTACTACTTCTATTCTATCAAAAAAATAGGAGTTTGTGACAATCTTTTTGTCTTCTCATTTCATACTCAATGAAAATCAAAGAGCAAACTAGGAAGCTAGCCGCAGGTTGCTCAAAACACTGTTTTGAGGTTGCAGATGGAAGCTGACGCAGTTTGAAGAGATTTTCGAAGAGTATCAACCACCATAAAAGAGGCAGACAAATCCACCTCTTATTTACCTAATTCTTTTGTTCGTTTGTAGGCTTGACCAACTGCATCCATGACCGTTCCTCGAAAAGCATGCGCTTCTAGGCTTGCTACGCCAGCGATAGTCGAACCGCCTGGGCTACAAACTTGGTCTTTCAATACTCCAGGATGCTCTTGGCTTTCTAGGACCAATTGCCCAGCTCCTACCACAGTTTGAGCAGCCATTTTCAATGCCGTTTCTCTTGGTAATCCCGTCTGAACACCCGCATCTGCCAACGCCTCAATAAAGAGATAGACAAAAGCCGGTCCACAACCTGCAAGACCTGTCGCTGCGTCAATTAAGCTTTCTCCTAGTTCAACCAAGAGACCAGCCTTAGTTAAAAGCTGACAAAATAGCTCACTATCCTCAGCCCTGCAATTAGAAGACAAGGCATAACTAATCACTCCTTGTCCGATAGAAGCAGGGGTATTTGGCATCATACGAATAATTCGGTATTGATTTGGAAGAAGACTAGCGAGTTTTTCTATGGTCAATCCAGCTGCCATGGAAATCAAAAGAAGACTTTCTCGTTTTTCAAGGATGGTCTGGTACTGAGAAAGCAGTTCAGAAAACTGAGCAGGCTTAACTCCTAGAAAAATCACATCTGCTTCTGCGAATATTTCTTCATTGCTGGAAGCCTGACCACCAAAGTCTGCAATGAAAGCATCTACCTTGGCTTGACTACGATTGGCAAGGAGAATCTCATCTGACAGTCTAGCCTGCAAGACAGCTTTGGCCAAACTAGCACCCATATTCCCCAAGCCGATAAATCCAATCTTCATCTCTTACTCCCTTATCTGTCCGTCACCAGTAACCACATACTTGTAGCTAGTCAACTCCTTCAAGCCCATTGGACCACGCGCGTGCAATTTCTGAGTTGAAATCCCCATTTCACAACCCAGACCAAACTGGCCTCCATCTGTGAAACGAGTTGAAGCATTGACATAGACAGCTGCAGAGTCCACTTGATCTGTAAAGTAAGCTGCAGCCTCAGCATTTTCCGTCATAATAGCATCCGAATGATGGGTACTGTGGGTTTCAATATGGGCAACCGCTTCTTCTAAACTGCTCACAACCTTAACAGCTAGGACATAGTCTAAAAACTCGGTGTCAAAGTCTTGTGCTTCAGCTACTTGACCTGAAACAAACTGACTTGCTTTCTCATCTAAACGGAATTGAATTGGCTCCAACCCGGCTTCTTTACGCTCTGCAACTAGAACTTGCTCCAAGCGAGGAAGGAAGCTTGCTGCTTTGTCTTCATGAACAAGTAGAACCTCCATGGCATTACAAACAGAAGGACGACTAGTTTTTGCATTGTTGATGATAGACAGAGCCTTGTCTTCATCTGCATCCTTATCCACATAGACATGGACAATCCCAGTCCCTGTCTCAATAACAGGTACGATCGCATTTTCAACAACGGCATTAATCAAGCCAGCCCCTCCACGAGGAATGAGGAGGTCTAGATAGCCCTTGGCCTTCATCATGGCATAGCTACTTTCACGGCTGGTATCTTCCACTAGTTGAATCACATCTGGATGAATGGTCGTCGTCTCCAAGCCCTCCTTCAAGGCTGTGACAATGGCATGGGCTGTTTGATAGGCATCCTTACCACTACGAAGAACAACCGCATTCCCACTCTTGAGAGCTAGAGCAGCTGCGTCAGACGTCACATTTGGACGACTTTCATAGATAATACCGATAACACCCATAGCTACACGTTTTTTGGTGATAACCAAACCATTTTCAAGATGATTGGTTTCTAAAACTTCACCGATTGGATCTGGTAAGGCAACCACTTCACGAATCCCAGTTGCCATCGCTTCTATACGACTCGCATCCAAATAAAGACGATCCAGCATCACATCTGAGATTTTACCCTTGGCCGCTTCCATATCGAGGGCATTGGCTGCTAAAATCTCCTCAGTAGCTGCTAATAAATGATCAGCCATGGCTAGCAAGGCCTGGTTTTTCACCTCTTCACTAGCTGTGTTGATCGATTTTTTAACAGCCTGTACCTGTTCAAATTGTTCTTGTGTACTTACCATAATTTACCTCTAAAATTCTGTAAAGAGTAGTTGGATTTCAGGAGTAATGGAAATCCAGTCATCACGGTGAATCAGGACACCCTTGGCTTTTTGAGAACGCAACATATCCTCCAAAGCAGATGCTCCAAATTGCACGCGTCCTTTTCCAAGTGATTTTCCACTTTCCTTGTCAAATACTGTCACAATATCACCGTAAGAAAAGGCGCCTTCTGCTTCAACAACACCAGATAAAAGGAGACTCTTGCCATGTTGAGAGAGAGCTTCTGCAGCCCCTTTATCAACCCAAATAGAACCTTGACTCTGAGCATAAAAAGCCAGCCATTGTTTCTGGGTACGAAGTCCCTTCTCTTGAGCAACAAAGTAGGAACCATCCTTGGTCTCCTCAGCTGCCTCAATCATGGCATCTGATTTCAAGGATGAACAGATATAAACAGGAACTCCTGATTCTGTCGCAATAGTTGCAGCTTTGATTTTGGTTAACATGCCACCAGTTCCGTTTGACGAACCAGCTCCACCGGCCATATCGATAATCTCACGATTGATGGTCTCGATTCGCTCCAAGCGTTTGGCTCTTGAATCTGAATTAGGATTTCCAGTATAGAGACCGTCCACATCTGTCAAGAGAACCAAAAGGTCTGCTTGGACCATGGCTGCTACCTGAGCACTTAGAGTATCATTGTCCCCAACCTTGAGCTCATCAATAACGACACTGTCATTCTCATTGATGATAGGAATCGCTCCACGGCTAAGTAGAACTGACAAAGCCTGATGGGCATTTTTATAACGGCGCTTATCCACAAAGTCATCCTGGGTCAGCAAGATTTGTGCAGAAACGATTTGGCGCAAGAGAAGATTGGTTGTGTATTCTTCCAACAAAAGGCCTTGCCCTACCGCTGCTGAAGCCTGTTTATCAGCAATCTTAGTCGGACGCTTTTTAAATCCTAAGGCCCCAAAACCTGCAGCAATGGCACCCGACGATACCAAAATCAATTCATGACCAGCCTCGTGCAACATAGCCAACTGCTGGGTAATAGCCTTTACCTTACTACGTGATAAACTTCCATCCTCATTTGTCAGAGAAGAAGTCCCCACCTTAAAGACAATCCGTTTGTATTTCATAGTCTCACTCCGATTCTTCATATTTATCCATTATAACATGAATGGCAGGAAATAGAAAAGAGTTGATAGGAAAAAGGTCGAGACAAGTCATCTCAACCTTTTATCACGTCTAATTCTTTCTCAATCTCTCCAAGGTTTCCTTAAAAAGCTCTGGAATATCTGCTGTAAATTCCAAGGTCTCACCTGTTCTCGGATGGGTAAATCCTAGCGTCTTGGCATGAAGAAATTGTCCATGTCCTTTCAAAGTCTTGCGAGGACCATAGACTTCATCCCCAGCGACTGGATGACCAATATAAGCCATGTGAACACGGATTTGATGAGTGCGCCCTGTCTCCAGTTGCAACTCCACTAAGCTATAATCGCCAAAGCGTTCCAAAACGTGAAAACGCGTCACTGCTGGCTTACCTTTCGCAGTCACAGCCTGTTTCTTACGGTCTTTTTCACTACGGCCAATCGGTGCTTCAATCACACCACGATCATTTGGTAGATTTCCATGAACAATCGCCCAATATTTGCGGAGAGACTTCTTATCCTTGAGTTCTTGGGCAAGTGCTAGATGCGCCTCATCGTTTTTAGCAATCATGAGAAGACCTGACGTATCCTTATCAATACGGTGAACAATTCCTGGACGCAGAACCCCATTGATACCCGACAAATCCTTAATATGGTACATAAGGGCATTTACTAGGGTTCCACTAGTATGACCAGCACTCGGATGCACAACCATTCCCTGAGGTTTGTTAACGACAGCCACATCCTCATCTTGGTAGATGATTTCTAGCGGAATATTCTCAGCCACATACTCTAAGACCTCTGGCTCTGGCACATGGTAGATGATGACATCGCCCTCTTGGACAGTGTATTTAGCTTTCTTGACTTGGCCATTGACCAAGACCTGGCCTGATTTGATTTGTTCATTCGCGAGACTGCGCGATAATTCTGTCAAATCCGACAAAGCCTTATCTAAACGCAGGCCACCAGTTTCAATTCTAATTTCCATTTATTTCCTCTTTTAACATTGCAATCAATAAAATAATCACTCCAACCGTCAGATAGCTATCTGCCACATTGAAAATTGCAAAATTGATAAAGTCAAGGTGAAACATATCCACAACAAAGCCCTGACTGACCCTGTCAATAAAGTTTCCAAGACCACCTGCGATTATCAGGGTCAAACCCAAGACCATCCAGAGTGAATCCTCCATGTGCTTATGTAGATACCAAATGGCACCTACCACGACAACCAGAGTAATGACAGCAAATAACAACTGCTGATCTTGTAAGATAGAAAAGGCTGCCCCTCGATTTTGCAGATAGGTCAAGCTAACGAAATTGGGAATCCAAGAACGCACTTCACCCAGTGGAATCTGCTGGACGATATAGGATTTTACCAACTGATCCAGCCCAATCAAAAGCAGTACAATGACTGCCACTATTCCTCTTTTTTTCATGATTTCCTCTTTTGATCAAAATATTCTTGCATGACTTCTACGAAGAGAGTCCCAGCTTGACTGAGCTCCACTTCTTCACGTTTAACATAGACCATGTGATTATCCAGTTCATCCTTGAGACGAATAACTGTAATGCCATTGACACTATCACTATCTAAAAATCCAGAACCTGTTGCATAAGCATCCGTCCGCTCTAAAATACCATTCAGGGTAGCACGGTCTGTCACATTGAACATCTGTGAGCTAGCGCTGGTATCGACAAAGTTCTCTGAATAATAAAGGTACTCGTCTTTCTCTTGTGTAAAACGAACTGTCGGTAGATCTGCTAAATCCTCCATAACCAATTCCTCTTTCTGAGCCAAAGGATGCCCCTCACGGAGATAAATATGGGTATGGAAGGGAATCAATTCAATGACCTCAAGGCCTAGCTTTTCAACCCGTTGCATAATACCCTTTTTATTTTGATTGTTGAGGTAGATAATCCCAATCTCACTATGTCCTTGGGCTACTTCGTCTAAAATTTGAACAGTAGTTGATTCAAAGATTCGGATGTTCTTATAGTCAGGATAGCGCTCTGAAAAGGCCGTAATGGTTGGTGGCAAGAAGTCATAGTGCTGACTAGCAATGGAAAATTCATCCTTTTCTTCTTCAGGATTGGCATACTGGTTTTGAAAAATATCAAATCCTTTAACCAATTCTTGCGCTTTTTCATAGAATTCCATACCACGACGAGTCAAGAAAGTCCCTGAGCTAGTTCTACGGAAAATCTTAAATCCTAATTCTTTTTCCAAATCACGAACAGAAATGGACAGACTCGGCTGACTAACATACATCTTTTCAGCAGCTTCACGGAAAGTACCACTATTGGCAATGGCAACAACATAGCGTAATTGTTGAATGTTCATCTTCTACCCCCAACTTCTTTATCTTTTCATTATACCATATTTTAGAAGTTTTCCATCGAAGAAAAATAATGTCACTCATAAAATTCATCTACACTAAGAACGAAAAAATCATGGGTACCAAAACAAAAAAACAGGCTCTCCGAAAACTCGGAAAGCCTTAGTTTATGCTACTTCTAGCTTCCTCGCCTTTATATTCAAGGCTCGGGATAAAAAGGTTCACTGGACCTTTTTATTTAGCGATTGGGTAAACAGAAACTTGTTTTTTATCGCGTCCTTTACGTTCAAAGCGTACTACGCCCTCAACTTTAGCGAACAAAGTATCGTCTCCACCACGTCCAACGTTTACACCTGGGTAGATGTGTGTACCACGTTGACGGTAAAGGATTGATCCACCTGTTACAGTTTGTCCGTCAGCTGCTTTAGCTCCAAGACGTTTCGCTTGTGAATCACGTCCGTTTGATGTAGAACCTCCACCTTTTTTGTGGGCGAAAAGTTGCAAGTTGTTAAGAGTCATTTTTAACATAATGTTTTCCTCCGTGTTAGTTTTCTGTGATAACTCTGGTTTGGACGAACTCAGAAGAGTTCTCCGATAAGTTTGCCATACCTAAGAAAAATGATTCAAAGAATAACTGGGTCATTTCTCTCTGGTGTGAAGGAAGATCTTTTGGAATTTCAACCATCAGATAGCCACCTTCATCTTCGTTTAATTCTAGGATTGGTTCATAGCCTGCAAATTTCTCAATGGAATTGATAAAGTTAATGGCAAGCGTAGAAACCGATGCACACACGACATCTAAGCCGTATTCGCCACTCTCGGCGTGTCCAGTAATTTCCGCACTCCTCAGCTCGCCATCTTCGGCTCTCTCAAAGACTGCTTGTATCATGTGTTCTCCTTAAAATTAAGCGTTGATTGCGTTGATGACAACTTTAGTATATGGTTGACGGTGACCTTGTTTACGGTGGCTACCTTTTTTAGGTTTGTACTTGTAAGTAACAACTTTCTTTTGTTTTCCTTGTTTTTCAACAGTTCCAACTACAGTAGCTCCAGCAACAAGTGGAGTTCCGACAACAGTGTTTTCACCACCAACAAGAACAACTTCGTTAAAAGTAACTTCTTGACCAGCTTCAACGTTCAATTTTTCAACGTAAACTGCTTGACCAACTTCAACTTTAACTTGTTTTCCACCAGTTTTGATAATTGCGTATGTGCTCATTATGCACCTCCTATGATTTTTATGGGTTTCCCCGATTTTTTGTGAAGACTCGCCTAGCATCGTGGGACGAACCACTTAGAGTAACGATGTTCGTGCGGTTGCACAGGAACGTGCATAGTCAACTCTTCAAGTATAGCATATCTCCTGTTTTCTTACAAGTAATAACACCTAAAATGAATCTTTTTCTTTTACTTTTTTCCGCCACTTGGCAAAAAGCATGCTGAGGTAAAAAATACTCATCATAATAGGAACACCAAGAATGGTCTTTTCATGATAGAAAATCGTCAAATAGGCTGAAAAGACAACGCCAAGAACAAAACTACTAAGAAGGCTAACAAATATAAACCCTTCACGCAAAAAAGGAGTGTGTTTAGTTCGGAAATAATCTCCAAAAGCCAGCATGGTCCGTTTGATATTACCTGTCATAAAAGCGTTATTATAGGCAATACCCGACACTTCTCCAAAAGCAGTTGTCACCAGTCCCATACAGAAAGCCAAAGGCGGTACTAGATAGATATTATCTACAGTCTGCGGTACAAAACCGATAACTACTGATAAGATTGCCAAAGGAATCAGTGACAAAATTGGTTTTTTCACAATTCTCAATTTTTCCTTATAAACAGTTAGTAAAAAGACCCCCATCATAAAAGCTAGCAAGGTCATTACTTTAGCACTGGCATCAGAAACATTATGTTGAATAAGTCCCACTGAAAGAAATACGACATTCCCAGTTTGTCCAGCTACAAGAGTATTCCCTCGCACAATAAACGTATAGGCATCTACATAGCCTGCACAAAACGTCAAAAAAAGCGCTAGCCTCTTAGACTGACGTGATATTTTTCTTATAGGTAATAACCTCATTTTCCCTCCCATTTCATTTACTCATCTCATTATTGTACCACTTTCTTTGGAAAAGGCCTAGTAGCTAATTTGAAATTTTTTACCCTCTGTTGGATAGTCCCGTCTATCTGTGTTATAATGAAAGAAGGATTTGAAATCGGAAAAGGAGTAACTATGCTTAAATTAGGTGTCATCGGAACAGGGGCTATCAGCCACCACTTCATAGAAGCAGCCCATTCCAGTGGAGAATACAAGCTGGTCGCAGTCTATTCTAGAAAACTAGAAACTGCGGCAACCTTTGCTTCTCGCTATCAGAATATCCAACTCTTTGATCAAGTAGAGGATTTCTTGAAGAGCTCCTTTGATGTGGTCTATATTGCTAGCCCAAACTCCTTGCATTTTGCTCAGGCAAAAGCTGCACTGTATGCAGGTAAACATGTCATTCTTGAAAAGCCAGCTGTCACTCAGCCACAAGAATGGCTAGATTTGAAACATACAGCTGAGAAAAATCACTGTTTTATATTCGAAGCAGCTCGCAATTACCATGAAAAAGCTTTCACTATCATCAAAAACTTTTTGGCAGACAAACATGTGTTGGGAGCAGATTTCAACTATGCCAAGTATTCTTCCAAAATGCCAGATTTGTTGGCTGGACAGACACCAAATGTCTTTTCAGACCGTTTTGCTGGCGGTGCTCTCATGGACTTGGGGATTTATCCTCTCTACGCTGCCGTTCGTCTCTTTGGAAAAGCTAAGGATGCAACCTATCAGGTTCAACAGCTTAACAATAGCATTGACCTAAATGGTGACGGAATCCTCTTCTACCCAGACTTTCAAGTTCACATCAAGGCTGGGAAAAACATCACTTCCAATCTTCCTTGCGAAATTTACACAACAGATGGAACCTTGACTCTCAACACGATTGAGCATGTTCGCTCGGCTATTTTTACCGACCATCAAGGCCATCAAGTCCATCTCCCTATCCAACAAACTCCTCATACGATGACTGAGGAAGTTGCTGCATTTGCACACATGATCCAGCAACCAGATCTGAATCTCTACCAAACTTGGCTGGAAGATGCAAGTTATGTTCATGAGCTACTATATACCATGCGCCAGACTGCTGGCATTAGATTTGAGGCAGAAAAATGAAAACCAAACTCCCTACTGAATGGCAAGAACTAAGTGACCAACTCGGTTTCCAAGAATTCACCCCCATTCAAATTCAACTATTTGAGCCCCTTCTTGCTGGAGAAAACCTCCTAGGAGTGAGCCCAACAGGAACTGGTAAGACCCTAGCTTACCTTCTACCAAGTCTTCTCAGACTACAAAAGAAAAAAGCCCAACAACTCTTGATTCTAGCACCAAATACTGAGCTTGCTGGACAGATTTTTGATGTATGTAAAACGTGGGCTGAAGCTATCTGCTTAACTACCCAACTCTTCTTATCAGGTTCGAGTCAAAAACGTCAAATTGAACGACTCAAAAAAGGACCAGAAATTCTGATTGGAACCCCTGGCCGTATCTTTGAACTGATTAAATTGAAAAAAATCAAGATGATGAATGTGGAAACCATCATCCTGGATGAATTCGACCAATTACTAGATGATTCTCAGATACACTTTGTCGAGAAAATTACTCACTACGCACCGCGTGACCACCAACTGGTCTACATGAGTGCGACGACCAAGTTTGACCAAGAAAAGATTGCACCTAACACACGTACCATTGATCTTTCTGACCAAAAATTGGACAACATCCAGCACTTCTACATGCAGGTAGATCAACGTCACCGAGTGGATATGCTACGAAAACTGGCTCATGTTGAGGATTTCCGCGGTCTGGTCTTCTTTAACAGCCTGTCAGACCTTGGAAGCACAGAAGAAAAACTACAGTATCGGGATATCTTGGCTGTTTCTCTTGCTAGTGATGTCAATGTTAAATTTAGAAAAGTCATCTTAGAAAAGTTTAAAGACAAGCAACTAACTCTGCTTCTGGCAACAGACCTTCTGGCTCGTGGGATTGATATCGATAGTTTAGAATGTGTCGTAAACTTTGATGTTCCTAGAGACATCGAAACCTACACTCACCGTGCTGGCCGTACTGGTCGCATGGGCAAAGAAGGTTATGTTATCACTCTAGTAACCCATCCTGAAGAGCTTAAAAAACTTAAGAAGTTTGCAAGTATACGAGAAATTGTTTTGAAAAACCAAGAACTCTATATTAAATAATGTTGGCCTTCGCCAACCTCTGATTTAAAATAAGATCCTTAGAATACGAGTTCCTAAGGACCTTATCTCAAGACTGAGCTTGGGACAATAGCCCCTTATCTCCAAAAAAGCAACGGATTTGCCGTTGCTTTTTTGTGGTTGAAAACTATTTTGTCACAACCTCTTTTTGCTTACTAAAAATTAAAGAATTCCATGGCCTGTTTGAAAAGTAATTCCGTATACTCTGGGTCTTCTTGGGCAATGGTAACTTGATCTTGAATCATTTCCAAATCATCCGTTATCATGCCGTCAGCTCCCAATTGAACAGATTTATCAAAGGACTCTGAACTATTGATGGTCCACACGTACAATTTCTGATCGGTATTCCAAAGCTTGTTGACAAAATTTTCATCTAAAGTTGAATACTCCATGGTATAACCTGTAGCCTTGGTTCTTGGAAAAATACTATTATAAGGTAGGATAAAATAGACTGGAATTTGAGAATCATAGACTAGCACCTGATCAATCACATGGTAGTCTAAAGATTGCATTTGGTGACCATTCTGCTTAAGAACAGTTCCATATTTTTCCATAAAGCGTTTCATCATATCTGGGCTATCTTTTCGACTGGTTTTAATTTCAATAAGGAGTTTTTGATGTAATTCATTGGCTTTATTGAGATAATCATCAAAACTAGACACCTTGCTATGATAACCATTTTCTGAAATATCAAGTTTGGTTAATTCTTCCAAAGTGAGATCCTGAGGATTGGCATTAACACCTGTCAAATTTTTGATATTGGCATCATGCATCATGATAAACTGGCCATCTTTTGTTTCCTGAACATCCGTCTCAACGAAGTCTGGAGATAACTGAGCGGTTTTTTCTAGTGATTGGACGGTATTTTGCACACCATTCTTATTGGATACTCCCCTGTGAGAGATAATTAAAGGTTTATTGGCAACTGGAGCTTCCAAATAAACATAACCCTCAAGAGCGAAAAAGATACAAGCACAGCCCATCACTCCCCATCTCATCCAGTGATCTTTCTTTCTCCTTGGTGTGATCTCTAGTTCTTCTCCTGTTAGGAAGGAAACAAACTTAATGAGAAAATAAGTCAAGGCTATGTAGTGGAAATTCTTAATCAAGACAAAGTTGATAATTCCCAGTACAAGAGATTCCTTATGAGTCAGACCATCCATCAGCACTTGACTTGCTAGGATTGGAATCAACAGAAGAATGAAAAATAGGTAGGTTTTGACGACAATCCAAAGCAAGTTCCAAGTATAAAACCAGGAGTGCTTTCTTGTCTTCTCTAGACTGTATCTGACAGCTTCTTTGACTGTTTTCTTTTCAAATAAAAGCTGAGGTAGGGCAAACATGAAACGCACTGAAATGTAAAATAGCAGTAAAGCCAGAATAGTAACCACTATACCTACTAGCCAATACTTGTCTTCCACATAATCAACGATAAAGTCCGGAATGACAATTTTATTGAGGTAATAAATCTTTAAAATCTTTCGAATCAATGGAAAGAGCATCATGACATAAAAGAAGATAAAGGCTATCTTTGCAAGCGTGACTTGCTTCATAAACAAGAAACTTTGGTGAAAGACCTTGCGACTGTACTCTAGCAAGGTTCTCTTTTCATGACATAATAAATGCCGAGCACCAATAAAGAGAAGTCCTATCTGGTAATAGGCGACCAATAAATTAACAATTATCAGAACAAATAAAGCAAGACTAATAAAGGGTGAACCCGTTATAATTGCAAAAATATTATTGTAAGAAAGAAAGAGATAGCCTGTCTGACGGAGTAAAAGTCCAGCAATCCAAGAATTTGATGGTAACCAGACAAACTCAATCATCATGAAAGTCAAGAAAAAGAGAAAGAGAATTTTATCTAGATTAAAGTATATCTGCTTAAAACCTAGATTTTTAGGTTTTTCAGGTTTCATAGGCACTCCTAGTCAAATAATTGAGACAAGTCCAAGCCTCCAAAAGGATTGTTTAATAGACTACTTTCTGTCTCTAACAATTCTCTAGCTTGGTCCGATTCTAGAAAGGACTCATAAACACGCGCCGTCATACGAGCATCCTCTAAGCTATTATGAGACTGACCTTGAAATCCAAGAAATGAGGCAACAGTTTGCAATTTGAGATTGGCAATACCATGTAAATCTGAACTACGACGTTCAAAAGCTTCATCATACAAATCCACCTTATACTGCTGGCTATAATCTAAACCATGATCCGCTAGAATAGGCAAATCACTTTTAGCAGCATTGTAACCTACCATGGGTAAAGAACCCACAAACTCTTGGAAATCTTTTATAACTTTCTCCACTGGAGGAGCATCTTTTAAGGTCTCAGCTGTAATCCCTGTCAAACCATTGATAAAACTTTTTAGAGGCACATTGGTATGAACATAGGAATCATAGGCATCGATTTCCTGACCATCTCTAAAATGCACTGCCGATACTTGAATCAAGTGTGTTTTTCCTTCGTGCTGATTAAATTCTAAATCGAAAGCAATGTAATCTTCTAATCGTTCCATTTTCTACCTCTCCTATACTGTTATTTTATACTCTTCGAAAATCAAATTCAAACCGCGTCAGCTTCGCCTTGCCGTACTCAAGTACAGCCTGCGGCTAGCTTCCTAGTTTGCTCTTTGATTTTCATTGAGTATTACTTGAACAACTATACTATTTAGAAATAAAAGAAGCCATCAGGTTAGCATTTAACCTAAACAGCTCCTTGATTATCCTCCAAATAAACGAGCAAAAAAGCCTTTCTTAGTGGATTGGACTTCTTCTTTTGCTTGGTCCAGCTCTAGCTTAAGATTTTCTTGATCCTTCATGGCTTGAAGGGTCAATTGTTGCTGCTGATCGAGTTGTTTGTCTTTCTCAGCAATCTGACGGTCTTTGATACGCATCTGCTCGTCTTTTTCTGATAACTGACGATCCTTGGCTTTTAATTGTTCATAGAGACGAAGAATTTCTGCATTCTTCTCATCAACCAGAATCTCCATCAGTTCACGTTGCTTGACATCTTCACTGACAGGCTCATCTTCAAAAATCGTTTTTTTATAGATTTCTTCTAGCTTAATCAAGCCACTTCTGGTAACTACTGTTACCCCTTTGTCATTTTTATCTGTGTCTTCTTCTGGTAATTCTTTGACACGGTTATTGATTGCTTGGCGAGATAATCCTAAGACCTCTGCAATCTCACTGACGGTCATTTCAATACTCATAATATCCTCTGAAACGTTTTCTAGCTTTTCTTTACTTAAATCTTATCATAAGCTAGAAAAACTGTCAAATTTCCGCTTAATCTAAAGCCTTCAAAAAGGCTAACAATACTTGGGCAGAGCGACGTCCAGCTTCGATAATAAACTCATCAAAAGAGATGTTTGCTTCATGGTTGGCATTGTCACTCATAGCTCGAATGACTAAAACTGGGAGATTCAGAGCATGCGCTGCCTGAGCAATAGCTGCTCCTTCCATCTCAACTGCTAAAACTTCTGGAAAATGGGACTTAATCACTTCTATCTTATCATTTCCTGCAACAAAACTATCTCCTGTAGCAATCAAACCAAGATGCCAGTTCTGATCCAATTGAGATAAACTCTCTTGGATTTTAGCAACAAAGGTTTTATCTGATTCGAAATAAAGCGGTTGTTGCGCCATTTGTCCATAAGCATAGCCAAATGCTGTGACATCCACATCATGATAGGCTAATTTGTTAGCAATCACGACATCCCCAACAGCAATACTTTCTGCTACTGCACCAGCTGATCCCGTATTAATTAGAGCATCCACTTGGAAATGATCAGCCAAAATCGCCACACTCATAGCAGACATGACCTTACCAATTCCACTTTCTACAAGAACGACTTCATGAGAGGCAATGGTTCCTGTGTGATAGGTATTGCCTAAAACAACTTGCTTCTGGGCATTTTCTAGATGCTGGACCAGATACGCCAGTTCTTCTGGCATAGCCGCAATAATTCCTATTTTCATTTCAATTCCTTTTCTATTACAAAAGTTTCATTGCTAAGACAAGCAAAATTAAGAGAAAGATGACTGCAAATAAGATTTTATTCAGTTTAGAATTGAAGACATTTCTCTTGGTATTTTCAATGCGACGGCTTTTATGAATAGACGGTTCGACCTGAATTTTCAAGGTTTCCTGACTAAAACCATGCCCCTTAGGATTGGCATAACCAAAACGGGAAGATGAGGTTGGTAAAATCTTGGTTTCCTCGTCATCAAGCAAAGGGGGGCCCGAAATTTTTTCGCCTCTATTAGCCCTTTCAATCATTTCATCCGTTAATAAAGGTTTACCCATACTGACCTCCTCTATTTTTTATGCAATTCCCAATACTGAACAGCCATAATTGTCTTGGCATCGCAGATATGACCTGATTGGATTAATTCCTTTGCTTCTTCTAAGCTCACTTCAAGGACTTCTAAGGTTTCATCTTCATCCTGCGGACGCGGATTTTCCACTTTCGTCAAATCGCTTGCTAGGTATAGTTTTAATTTTTCATTACAAAAGCCAATGGCTGAGTAAAAATCGTACAAGAGTTCTAACTTCCCTGTATAGGCTGTTTCTTCCTCTAATTCACGAAGTGCTGCTGCGACAGGGTCTGTATTTTCTCCTACTTCCAATTTTCCAGCTGGAATTTCGTAAGAGACAGCCTCGATAGCTTTGCGGTACTGCTTGACCAAAATGAGTTTTTGCTCATCCGTTACTGCTAAAACACAGACAGCTCCATTGTGGAAAATCAAATCGCGTTGGGCAGTTCCCTTACCTTCTGGTAATTCAACCTGATCTTGAACCAGTTTAAAAATTGGTCCCTGATAGATTTCTTTACGGCTTAGTGTTTTTTCTTCAAATTCCATGATAGGCTCCTACTGATTCTTAGGATGATGAGGAAGGCGTGTTGCATATTCGTCTTTATTGACCTGACGACCGCGGCCAATGGCAATCGCATCCGCCGGCACGTCTTTAGTAATAGTTGAACCAGCACCAACGAGGGAATTGTCACCTAACTCAACTGGCGCAATAATGGTTGAATTTGAACCAACAAAGACATTGTTACCAATGACTGTCTTGTATTTGTTTTTGCCGTCATAGTTGACTGTAATGGTTCCAGCACCAAAGTTAACATGGCTACCCACTTCACAGTTTCCGATATAAGTCAAATGACCAGCCTTGGTATTCTCACCGATTGAAGACCCTTTAACCTCAACAAAGTTACCAATATGAACTTGAGCACCCAGACTTGAACCTGGACGAATGTGGGCATATGGTCCGACAGTTACGCCGTCTGCAACACTGCTTTCCTCAATCATAGAATTGGTAATGACAGCTCCTGCTCCAATAATGCTGTCCACTACATATGTACCATTTGTCAAAACAGTCTCAGCACCAATTTTCGTTTTCCCCTTCAAGGTGACATTGGCTTCGATTTGAACTTCAGGCGCAATCTCAACATCAATATCGATATAAGTTGCTTCTGGATTGACAAAGCTGACCCCATTGACCATGTGTTTATGATTGATGCGACGACGCATGACCGACTCAGCAGTCGCAAGAGCCACACGGTCATTTACCCCAAGACTTTCATCAAAATCTTTCAAAGTATAAGCACCAACTTTTTCACCAGCTTCACGGAAAATGCCAATGACATCTGTGATATAGTATTCTCCTTGAGCATTATTGGTATTGATATTTTTCAAAGCCTCAAACAAACGCTCGTTGTCAAAGACGTAAGTTCCGGTATTAATTTCCTTGATTTGTTTTTCAAAATCTGTAGCATCCTTTTGCTCAACAATGCGAAGAACCTCAGCATTGTCATTACGTACAATTCGTCCATATCCAAAAGGATTATCCGTTTCAGCAGTCAAGATAGTCGCCACATTTTTATGATTGATGTGGAAATCAATCAAGTTTTTCAAGCTTTCACCTGTGATCAACGGAGTATCCCCAGCGATGACCAAGGTATGACCTGACAAACCTTCTAGAATAGGCTCTGTCATCATAACTGCATGACCAGTCCCTAACTGTTCAGATTGAGTTACAAATTCTGTCTGTCCAGCCAAGACCTCTTCAACCAATTCTGCCTTGTGTCCGACAACTGTGACTGTCTTTTCAGGTTGGATAGCTCCCACACTACGGAAAACATGTTCTAGCATAGAAATACCCGCAACCTTGTGCAAAACTTTTGGCAAATCCGATTTCATGCGAGTTCCTTTACCCGCTGCTAAAATAATGGCATAATTTGACATAATCTTCTCTTTTCTCTAGAAATTCCCTTTTATTATACCATATTTCAAATCATTCCGCGCTCTTGAATGAAAAAATGCTCTAAAGTCCTCTATTAACCCATTTTTTGAGTATTTTTTTTGATTTTTTCTCATTTTTAAGGTAAAATTATGAGATATGAGAAAGAAAATAAATCCGCTTATTTTATTTGGTTTTTTTGGGATTATGATTTTCATTTTAATCCTGAATCGCCCTCGTTTTGAGGACCATCCTGTAAAAACAAAGTCAAATATCGCGCAAGTAGAAACGCAAGCGCTACATAATATAGATAAACCGGTGATTGATGTTTCTGGTTGGCAACGTCCTGAGGAAATAAATTACGATACTCTCTCCCAAAACATTTCTGGAGCTATTGTTCGCGTCCATAGTGGTGCTCAAACGTCCAAAGAGAACGATGCTTCCTATGTTAATGGTGTTGATAAGGCCTTTAAAACCCATATCACTGAGTTTCAAAAACGAAATGTCCCAGTTGGTGTCTATGCCTATGTAGCTGGAAAAAGTATCCAAGAAATGGAAAAAGCTGCTGAGGTATTCTATAACGCCTCTTCTCCATACAGTCCAAGTTACTATTGGCTAGACGTGGAAGAAAAAACCATGTCTAATATGAACGACGGTGTTGAAGCCTTCCGAGCAAAGCTTGAATCACTGGGTGCTAAAAATATCGGAATCTACGTTGGGGTCTACTTCATGGAAGAACACAGTATTGATACAGACAAGTTTACGTCTGTTTGGATTCCTTCCTATGGTTCTGACTCAGGATTTTACGAGGCAACTCCTAAGACTGACTTAGATTACGATATTCACCAGTACACTTCTAAAGGAAAAATTGCTGGCTTTGACCACGATTTGGATATCAACGTCATCTCTTCCTTAAAAAACAAAGAAGAAACCTTTAGAAAACTCTTTTTAAAACCTTAAAAGCATTTGTTTCTCATTTGCTTTTTCTTTTTGTTTTAGATTGTGATACAATATAGTAAGGATTTTTTGAAATAGAAATAGTTGGAGGAAAAAAATGCTCTCATGGTTAGCACGTGTTATTAAAGGGATTGTCATTGCTCTTGGATTTATTCTACCGGGAATTTCCGGAGGGGTTCTAGCAGCAATCTTAGGAATCTATGAACGGATGATTGGCTTTTTGGCCCACCCCTTTAAAGACTTTAAAGAAAATGTTTTGTACTTTATTCCGGTTGCCATCGGTATGCTCTTGGGAATCGGCTTATTTTCCTACCCGATTGAATACCTGCTTGAAAATTATCAGGTCTTTGTCTTATGGAGCTTTGCAGGTGCCATCATTGGTACGGTTCCTAGCCTCCTCAAAGAATCAACTCGAGAATCTGACCGAGACAAGATTGATTTAGCTTGGTTCTGGATAACCTTTATCATTTCTGGATTAGGACTCTATGCCTTAAATTTTGTCGTTGGAACCTTAAGTGCCAGCTTTCTTAATTTCGTCCTAGCAGGTGCACTGCTGGCTCTTGGCGTATTAGTTCCTGGCCTCAGTCCATCAAATCTACTTTTAATTTTGGGACTCTATGCTCCTATGTTGACTGGTTTTAAAACCTTTGACCTCTTGGGAACTTTCTTCCCGATTGGAATTGGTGCAGGTGCAACTCTCATCATTTTTTCAAAATTGATGGATTATGCCTTAAATAACTACCACTCACGTGTCTATCATTTCATCATCGGTATCGTCCTTTCTAGTACCCTTTTGATTTTGATTCCAAATGCAGGAAATGCTGAAAGTATCCAGTACACCAGTATTTCTCTTGTTGGGTATGTCATCATCGCCTTCTTCTTTGCATTGGGAATCTGGCTTGGTATTTGGATGAGCCAATTGGAGGATAAGTATAAATAATGGCAAAAAAAGTAAAAATCAAAAAAACATTGGTGGAACAAATCCTGTCTAAAGCAGGTATCCCACATCAGGGGATTCAAATCAATGCCCTAGAAGGAGAACTTCCTCAAGGTTATGAACGTGATCAAATTTTCAAAACCTTGGCTCTTTTGGGAGACAAGACAGGACCAATCATCGGAATTGTGCCTATCACTCAACATTTGTCGGAAAAGAAACTAGCCAAAATTTCTGGCAATAAAAAAGTCAGCATGATTCCCCAAAAGGACCTTGAGAAAACAACAGGTTACATTCATGGAGCTAATAATCCTGTCGGAATTCGCCAGAAACACCATTACCCCATTTTTATCGATAAAATTGCTCTAGACTTGGATCAAATGATTGTCTCTGCAGGCGAAGTTGGTCACAGCATTATCGTCGCACCACAAGACTTGGCTAGTTTTGTAAAGGCTGACTTTGCAGATATCTTGGAGGACAGCAAGTAATGAAACTCTACTTTGTCCGCCACGGCCGCACCGTCTGGAACCAAGAAGGACGCTTTCAAGGTGCTAGTGGAGATTCTCCCCTACTTCCTGAATCCATTGACACCCTCAAAAAACTCGGTCAGTATCTCAAGAAAATTCCTTTTGATCAGATTTATGCAAGTGATTTACCTCGAGCGGTCAAATCTGCTGAGATTATCCAAAGTCAACTCCAGACTCCCTGTCCTTTAGAAAGTGTTCCTAATCTTCGTGAATGGCAGCTGGGTAAGTTGGAAGGTTTGAAAATTGCAACCTTGGAAGCTATTTATTCGCAACAAATCAAAGCTTTCCGATCTAATCTTGCTCAATTTGACACTCAAATGTTTGGCGCAGAGTCACTTTACAGTACAACTCAACGCACCATCCAATTTATCAAATCATTAAAAGATAGTCCGGCTGAGCGTATTCTAATTGTCGGACACGGCGCCAACCTAACTGCTAGTCTTCGTACTCTTCTAGGTTATAAAGAACCTCTTCTTCGTAAAGATGGCGGTCTAGCAAATGCAAGTCTGACCATTCTAGAAACCCATGATTTTAAAACATTCACTCTCGATACTTGGAATGATACTTCCTATCAATAACGGAACTTGATTTCAGCGTCAAGTTCTTTTTAGTTTTGAAAGATTATTCGTGAATTTCTTGCTTATTTATGATAAAATGGGGGTATCGCAAAAAATGACTCATCGTATTCAATTTTGAGTAAAACTAGGAGGATCCCATGTCAACAGAACATATGGAAGAACTAAATGACCAGCAGATCGTTCGCCGTGAAAAAATGGCTGCGCTCCGTGAACAAGGAATCGACCCTTTCGGAAAACGTTTTGAACGTACTGCAAATTCACAAGAATTAAAAGATAAATATGCTGACCTCGATAAAGAACAATTACATGATAAAAACGAAACAGCTACTATCGCAGGACGCTTGGTAACCAAACGTGGTAAAGGTAAAGTTGGTTTTGCCCACCTTCAAGACCGCGAAGGTCAAATCCAAATCTACGTTCGTAAGGATGCTGTCGGTGAAGAAAACTACGAAATCTTCAAAAAAGCAGACCTTGGTGATTTTCTTGGTGTCGAAGGTGAAGTGATGCGTACAGATATGGGAGAACTCTCTATCAAGGCTACTCACATCACACACTTGTCTAAAGCACTTCGCCCACTTCCTGAGAAATTCCACGGTTTGACAGATGTTGAAACAATTTACCGTAAACGTTACCTCGACTTGATTTCTAACCGTGAAAGCTTTGAGCGCTTTGTCACTCGTTCAAAAATCATCTCTGAAATCCGTCGTTACCTTGACCAAAAAGGTTTCCTTGAAGTGGAAACACCTGTTCTTCACAACGAAGCTGGTGGTGCTGCTGCCCGTCCATTTATCACACACCACAATGCCCAAAATATTGACATGGTGCTTCGTATCGCTACTGAGCTTCACTTGAAACGCCTTATCGTGGGTGGTATGGAACGTGTCTATGAAATTGGCCGTATCTTCCGTAACGAAGGAATGGATGCTACTCATAACCCTGAATTTACTTCTATCGAAGTCTACCAAGCTTATGCGGACTTCCAAGACATCATGGACTTGACGGAAGGCATTATTCAACATGCTGCTAAATCAGTTAAAGGCGACGGCCCAGTCAACTACCAAGGAACTGAAATCAAAATCAACGAACCATTTAAACGTGTTCACATGGTTGATGCTATCAAAGAAATTACTGGTGTAGATTTCTGGCAAGATATGACTTTGGAAGAAGCTAAAGCTATCGCTGCTGAGAAGAAAGTTCCAGTTGAAAAACACTATACTGAAGTTGGTCACATTATCAATGCCTTCTTTGAAGAATTTGTTGAAGAAACCTTAATCCAACCAACCTTTGTCTATGGACATCCAGTAGCTGTATCGCCACTTGCTAAGAAGAATCCTGAAGACGAACGCTTTACTGACCGTTTCGAGCTCTTTATCATGACTAAGGAGTACGGGAATGCCTTTACTGAGCTCAACGACCCAATCGACCAACTTAGTCGTTTTGAAGCTCAAGCTAAAGCCAAAGAACTTGGTGACGATGAAGCAACAGGCATCGACTACGACTACATTGAAGCTCTTGAATATGGTATGCCTCCTACAGGTGGTTTGGGAATCGGTATTGACCGTCTCTGTATGCTCCTCACTGATACGACTACTATCCGTGATGTATTGCTCTTCCCAACAATGAAATAATCTCTTGTCCTCTGGTACTTGCCAGAGGATTTTTCGATACAAAAAGAGACTGAGTAAAAACTCAATCTCTACTTTTCACTTCTTTGGTTGCTACATCTTCTCCAAACCATTTCTGGCTGATTTCCTGGAACTTTCCTTCTTTATATAGTTCAATAAAGGCTTGGTTTAATGCTGCTAATAATCTTTTATCAGCTTGTCTAACTCCGACTGCAAAGGACTCACTTTCAAATCCTGCTGAAAAGACATTGTAGTCATTTAATATCCCCTCAGACTGGAGATAGTAATTAGCATAGACTCGGTCAATCAACAAAGCATCAATCCGATTATTTTTCAAATCAATCAAAGCCTCATTAAAACTCTGGTACTGATTTGCCTTCTGGTCTTTGACACGATTTTTCAGTAAATCTGGCTGAGCTTCAAAATCTAAATAACCAGAGGAACCAGCTTGAGCTCCCAAGGTCTTATCCTTCATATCCTCTACTGAATGAATTTGCTGGCTTTTCTTAGCAACCAGAACCTGCTGATTTTCCATATATGGAATGCTAAAGGCAACCTTTTCTCGGCGTTCATCAGTAGCAGAATAGCCATTCCATATAGCAGCAATGGTCCCGTTTTGCAGTTCCGTCTCCTTCATATCCCAGTCAATTGGCTGAAATTGAACCTTAAAACCTAATTTTTCAGAGACAGCTTGTGCTAAGTCGATATCAAAGCCTGTATATTGGCCATTCTTTTCTTCAAATCCCATAGG
Source organism: Streptococcus gwangjuensis (assembly GCF_028156745.1). Lineage (GTDB taxonomy): Bacteria > Bacillota > Bacilli > Lactobacillales > Streptococcaceae > Streptococcus > Streptococcus gwangjuense_A. Next base: position 198,344 of record NZ_JAODJG010000029.1, on the reverse strand, counting down.
TACGAAGGTGTTATCAAAACCAATAGTAATGGTCCCCTGATCTTGATACTTATCCCAGTTATCCTGCTTTGGATCACTAGCCTTCTGAGTACAGGCCGTTAAAAAGAGAGTCAGGAGCGCAACCAATACTAAAGCAATTTTCTTATTAGTCATCGGCACCTCCTACTTGGGCTCAACCTTGAGAATTTGATCCGCAATATTTTCAGCGAACTGTAAATCGTGGGTAACGACAATCTGCGTCATCCCTAATTCCCTATTTTGCAAGATCAGTTTTTCCACTTCCAAGCGCAATTCTGGATCCAGAGCAGAAGTTGGTTCATCGTAGCCAATGATTTCTGGGTCAATCATCATTGCACGCGCCAAGGCCACCCGCTGCTTTTGTCCACCTGATAGTGAAAATGGATAGGCATCTGCATGTCCTGCCAGTCCCAACTGTTCCAGGAGCCCACGCGCTTTCTTCTCAGCCTCTTCCTGCTTCATTCCCATGGTTTTTACGGGCGATAAGGTCAAATTATCTAGAACTGATAAATGAGGGAAAAGTTGAAAATCTTGGAATACAAATCCCAGTAGATTGCGCTTCTCCAGTTCATCCAGTTCTAAAGGTTCTTCATTATAAAAGATTTGCCCTGAATCAATGGTTTCAAGACCTGCAAGCATGCGTAAGAGAGTTGTCTTACCTCCACCCGAAGGCCCAACGATGGCCAGAATTTGCTTTTCAGGAATTTTTAGACTGAAATTGGATAAAATTTGCTTTTCACCAAATTCCTTATTAATATTTCGTAATTCTAACATGGCAGCCTCCTATCTATAGTAACTGTACTTCTTCTCAACTTTTTTGGAAATGATTGTCACAATTCCAATCAAAATTAAGTAAATGGCTCCTGCCAAGAACATAGGAACTAGGCTAGCATCACGGTTGGCAGCTGTTCGACTAGCCAAGATAAGGTCTGAAATTCCGAGAGCATAGACCAAGGACGTATCCTTGACCAAACTCATAACTTCATTAAATACGCTAGGAAGAACAACCTTGGTCACTTGAGGCAAGATAATATAGCGAACTGTGTCAAAAGGACTAAACTTCAAAACCTTAGCAGCTTCATATTGACCTTTAGGAATGGTATCAATCCCTCCACGGAAGATTTCAGCAAAGTAAGCCGCATAATTGAGAACAAAGGCAATAACGGCCGCAGGAAGGCGATCTAAACGAATCCCAATACTTGGAAGCACATAATAGATAAAGATCAATTGTAAAAGTAAGGGTGTACCCCGCATAATCCAGATATAAATGTTAATCAGGTAATGGAGGAGCTTCCAATGGACTTGCAAGGCAAAGGCAATCAAAACGCCCAAGGGAATAGAAAAAATCAAGACTAGTGCAAAAACCTGCAAAGTCATGCTTGCACCGCTCAATAAACTCGGTAATATCTCAAACAAATAAGACATACTGCACCTCCTAAAAATAATTGTTCCTATTATAGCATAAATAAACAAAATAGCCAATAATTTTTGCAAAAAAATTCTCTTTAAAAAAGAAAAACTATATCTATCAAAAAAAGAAAGGACCAAATGTGTCCTTTCTCGATCTTAGCTTTCCTTTAACTAAAGAGACATAAAATCATCCATTGCCAGTCTCATAAAAAACCAGATAAACAAACCAAGAATTAGATAGGCGTAGAGTGGCAGGGAAGCAAAGATAAAAGGTGATAGTAAAATCATACCTAAGGTTTCACCAAAATTTGTACAAATACAATCCAAAAGAAAGATAAAGGATAAAAATAATAAACCAAAAGCAAAAACGCTTGCGTGCTTTTTCTTTTCGAAGCATTTCTTCCACCTCCACTTCTATAACTCTATTATATTACTAAGACTTTTATTTGTAAAAGTACTATCAAAAAGAAGGGACTTTTTAATTTCTTTATATCGTTGCAAATTACGATAAGCGAATTCTACCTAATCCAATAAAGATAATCCCCCAACTGATATCAAAAATAACGGAAAGAATGGTGAATAAATTACCAACATAATGAAAGTTGCGAAGATTTCTTCCATATCATGATTAAAAATATAAATAATCGTGTAGGTATAGAGTGCTAAGACAGAAATAGCCACACCCAATCAAATATGTGCCCAAATCAATCCTTTTTCTCCCCAGCTCACTATAGAGCTTCTCTAATCCTTTACCAATCGTTTCTGATCGTCCTTGTTGTAGCTTTATTGATACAAAATCGAGTTTATTTAAAATTCTCTCATCAACTCTTACTGGTATAACAAATTGCTTATTCATATAGCCCCCATATTTTTAACATTATTATACTCTCTTATAGCTACATTGACAAGTTAAAGTTCAAAACCAGCTAGATCGATTACTTCTTCTTTATCACTTTTTCAATTGTTGCCAGGACTCCATTAGTCCCTTCCATGAAATCACGAATACTCACACCAGAAGCCCCTCTGTAACTTGCCTGATAAAACTATAAAAACGTTTGAAAATTTGCTCAAGTTCCATCACTTCCTTTTTGCCTCTACACCACCTACTAAGTGAGCATAAAATTCTGTAAAGATATACATAATTTTTGCCAAATCTGTTTATTTCAGTAAATCATTAATAGTTACATCATCTCAGAGATTAGCAATAAATTCCAACTGCTTTTCAATTTTTTTACTTCTATAATCTTGTTTTCTACTGTATCCATTAAAATTAAGGAATCACGATAATATAAAGATAAAAGGATAGCTTGCTCTCTCTTCTTATCCTATATCTGTCATATTCAGTCGACATTTGAATTTCTTCAACTTTTCAGCATTATATCCATATACAATAGTAGCATAATGACCATTTGTTGCAGTATCTAAGCTATATATTAAAGTAAATTTCACTTTTTTAGAAGAGTGATGGACTAATCTAAGGGAGCTATATCAGCTCTCTTACTAGTAGCATGAATGATTTTAAATAGGCATTTGAGATTTATATCGATATAAAATACATTCAACGCTTTCTAATCAAACTTAATCTTTCAAAGTCAAAATCAGAGTGATCTAAATTAATCTTAAACCTGTCTCTTGATTACACAGTGAACCTTGAGTATATCGAATATCATTCTACATGACGAGCGAAACTGCCAAAAATCGTAAAAACTATTGAATATTTAAATCTGAAAACAAATACACAACTTGAAGAATCCATTAATAGGCACCTCATCTACCACATCTTTAGGCAAACTCTCGTAAGCAGAATAGCGTAACTCTAAAAGCAATTATGGCTAGAGTAGGGCATTCTGACTCTCGTACGACAAATAAAATCTATACACACGTTAGAAAGAAGATGGATGACAATATCCTCAATTTGCTAGATAATTTATAGTTTTGCCCCTTTTTTGCCCCCTGTACATAAAAAAAGCCTACTGACCAAGCTAGAAAGCTTGATACAATAGGCTTTTTAAAGGATGATTATTTAACAGCGTCTTTAAGAGCTTTACCAGCTTTGAATGCTGGAACTTTAGAAGCTGCAATTTTGATTTCTTTACCAGTTTGTGGGTTGCGACCTTTACGTGCAGCACGCTCACGAACTTCAAAGTTACCAAAACCAATCAATTGAACTTTTTCACCAGCTGCAAGGTACTCTGTTACTGCTGCGAATACAGCTTCAACTGCTGCTGCTGAGTCTTTCTTAGTCAATTCTGTAGCTTCTGCTACTTTAGCGATCAAATCTTGTTTGTTTGCCATGTTAACGATTCCTCCAATTTAATTTCTAATTAACAAATATAATCATATCCTAAAATCCCTTTTAGGTCAAGTTAAAAACACTATTTCTTCCCATTTTATTTATTTTTTTAGGAGTGGTAACGTACCAAAATAGCCCAAGCGTTCTCACCCGTGTGAGTTTGAATAATGGAACCCGTTTCCAAAACAGAAATTGGCTTTTCAACATAAGCTTGTAAACTTTCTTTCATCTCTTTTGCCCAATCAGCACCACCAGAATATGAAATTCCAATCTCTGCTACAGAATGTTCAGAGAGAGTTGTTGTTAACTCATCTAACCATTTTTTAAAGGTTTTAGCTCCACGACCTTTAACAATTGGCTGCAATTCATGGTCTTTCATTTGCATGACAACTCGGATATTGAGAAGTGAACTCAACAATCCAGTTACACGACCAATACGACCACCTTTTACCAAATTTTCCAAAGTTGAAACGCCAATATAGAGTTCTGTGTTGTTTTTAACTGCTTCTACACGAGTTAAAATTTCCTCCATATCTTTGCCTGCTTGAGCTAACTTCGCAGCCTCAACTACCTGGAATTTCAAGGCTTGATCAGTGAAGGAACTATCAATCACCGTCACGTCGGCAGTAGATAAACTAGCACCTTGGCGTGCTGCTTCTACAGTACCTGAAAGGGCATGAGACATATGAATAGCAAGAATCTGGCTACCATCCTTAGATAGTTCTTCAAACACTTCAGCAAAGACACCTACAGGTGGCTGGCTTGTCTTAGGAAGATTTTTAGCTTCTTGCATCAACTGAAGAAATTTACCTTCTTCTTTTAAATCAGCATCAGAATAAACAACATTATCAATCATTACAGATAGTGGAACAACAGTGATATCTAATTGTTTTACTAGTTCTGGTTCAATAGTAACAGATGAATCGGTTACAATCTTAATTTTTGTCATAGTTGCAATCTTTCTATTTTAGGATTCAGATTGGTTTTCTTACTCTTAATTATATCAAAAAAAGATTAAAAATCCTAATGGAGCCATTCAAATTTTCCCTAAAAATTTGATATAATCTACTTATAAGAAAAGAGGTTCCTATGATTAAAAAAATTTATCCCGTTTTAACCATTTTACTAGGTGCTGCTATTTATGCTTTTGGGCTGACTTATTTTGTAGTTCCCCATCATCTCTTTGAAGGAGGAGCGACAGGTATCACCCTCATCACCTTTTATCTTTTTAAAATCCCTGTTTCTCTCATGAACTTGCTGATTAATATTCCCCTTTTCATCCTAGCTTGGAAAATCTTTGGAGCCAAATCCCTCTATTCTAGTTTACTAGGAACCTTAGCTTTATCCGCCTGGTTGGCCTTTTTTGAGCGTATTCCCCTTCATATTGATCTTCAAGGTGATTTACTGATTACAGCCCTTATAGCTGGGGTTCTATTAGGAATTGGGCTCGGAATTATCTTCAATGCTGGTGGGACAACTGGTGGAACTGATATTGTAGCTCGTATTCTCAATAAATACACTCATATATCCATGGGAAAACTGCTCTTTATCTTAGATTTTTGTATTCTCATGCTTATTCTCCTCATCTTCAAGGATTTGAGATTGGTTTCCTACACACTCTTATTTGATTTTATCGTTTCCCGTGTTATCGATTTGATTGGCGAAGGCGGCTATGCCGGCAAAGGCTTTATGATTATCACAAAATGTCCTGATCAACTTGCTAAGGCGATTAATGATGACCTTGGAAGAGGTGTTACTTTTATCTCAGGTCAAGGTTATTATAGTCAAGAAGATTTAAAAATCATCTACTGTATTGTCGGAAGAAATGAAATTGTAAAAATGAAGGAAATGATTCATCGAATCGATCCTCAAGCCTTTATAACTATTACAGAAGCCCATGAAATCCTTGGAGAAGGATTCACATATATAAAAGAATAAAGAAAAAGCTGGAATTTTCCAGCTTTTTCTTTATTCAGAAAGTGTTGAATGACGATAGCCATAAGTAAAGTAAATCACAAGTCCAACTACAAGAGCAATGCCAAACGCAATCCATGTTTCTACACTATATTGAAGCATAAAGGAAAGACAGATTAGAATCGAGAGAATCGGTAACAAGGGAACTAGGGGTGTTTTGAATTCTCCTTCTTTAGGCATTCCCTTATCCTTTCTAAGTTTTATAATTCCATAAGCCAATAAAATAAGATAAGCCAGCGTACAAATATTTAGAAAGGCTGCAATACTAGCCAATGGAAACACTCCTGCTGCAATTGCAGAAGCAACTCCTGTTAAGATGGTCGCATTTTTAGGAACACGACTTGTTTTGCTTAATTGCTTAAAACTTCGAGGTAAAAGACCATCACGTGCTAAACTGTAAATCATACGAGATAAGGCATAAGTCATAGAAATACATACTGTTATTAGGGTTAAAATGGCCACTAATGACACATAATTAGCTGCCCAACCAATTCCTATACTTCGCAATGAAAATGCTACAGCATCATCCACATTGAGTTGGCTGTAGTGAACAATCCCTGTCAATACTAATGTAACCAGAGCATAGAGAATCGTTACGATTGTCAAAGACAAAACAATACCTCGTGGGACATTCTTTTGTGGATTTTGAATTTCATCAACAGCCATCGAAATAGATTCAAATCCTAGGAAACCAAAGAACATCAAAGATGCTCCTGCCATTATTCCAGTACTTCCACCATAAATTTGACCAAAACCAAAGGGAGCAAAGTTGGACCAATTTTCTGGTTTAATATACCAGATACCAACTAGAATAAACAAAGCGAGAGCAGAGAATTTCAAGATGACTAGAAGCGAATTAAAACGCAATGCTGCCTTGGAATTTAATAAAACTAAACCGGTTACCAGTGTCAGTACCAAAATAGGTAAAAGGTCTATATAGGTACCCTGCTCAGGGTTAAAGGTCCCATTCAAGGCTTGAGGCATTGAAATACTATAGTTACTGAGCAAGCCTTTAAAATAAGCTGCCCAGCCAGAGGCCACACCAGAAACTGCTGTCATGAACTCCATGATGGTCAACCAACCAGCAATCCAAGCTGGTAATTCACCCAAAATTGCATACAAATAACTATAAGCACCACCAGTTGCAGGAACACGAGAGGCAAACTCTGCGAAAAAGAGGGCGGATAAAGAAACACACAGGGCAGAAATCACTATGGATACAACCAGTGACGGACCAGCAAGCGTTGCTGCTGCGGTTCCTGTAATGGTAAAAATCCCAGTTCCTACCATAGCACCGATTCCTAATAAAATCAAATCCCATACTTTTAAATGACGGTGCATTTCAGTATGTCCCAAACTAACATCTTTAGTCCTAAAAATATTCATAGGTCATCTCCATTAAATATGATTGTTTTATTTTATCATATAAAAGGAATTTTGTGAATATTTATAAGATAGTTTTTCAAAAAAACTGAACAGAAATAAATCCTGCTCAGATTATACATATTCTTACCCAACTGATCCTTCCATTTCATAGCTAATCAAACGGTTAAGTTCAACAGCATATTCCATTGGAAGCTCTTTTGTAAATGGTTCTACAAATCCCATAACAATCATTTCAGTTGCCTCTGATTCTGACAATCCACGACTCATGAGGTAATAGAGTTGCTCTTCTGAAATCTTAGATACCTTAGCTTCGTGTTCCAAAGCAACTTGTGAGTTGTGAATTTCGTTAAACGGAATGGTATCTGATGCTGACAAGTCATCCATGATAATGGTATCACACTCGATGTGAGAAACAGATTTCTTAGAGCTTTTATTAAAGGTTACCTGTCCACGGTAGTCCACCTTTCCTCCGCCTTTAGCGATGGATTTAGACACGATAGACGAGCTTGTATGTGGAGCGTTGTGGATCATCTTAGCTCCAGTATCCTGGTGTTGCCCAGCATTGGCAAAAGCGATAGAGAGCATGGTACCACGCGCCCCTTCTCCATCTAGGTAAACAGATGGGTATTTCATGGTTGTTTTGGCACCCAAGTTACCATCAATCCACTCAACAGTGGCATCCTTTTGAGCCTTAGCACGCTTTGTTACCAAGTTATAGACGTTATCAGACCAGTTTTGGATAGTCGTATAACGCATATAAGCTCCATCCAAGGCAAAGATTTCTACAATGGCAGCATGCAAGCTGTTACTTGAATAAGTTGGCGCTGTACATCCTTCTACATAATGGACACTTGCTCCTTCATCAACGATAATCAAGGTACGTTCAAACTGACCTGTATTCTCGTTGTTTATACGGAAGTAAGTTTGAAGTGGAATATCTACCTTGACCCCTTTTGGTACGTAGATAAAGGTTCCACCAGACCATACTGCTGAGTTGAGGGCCGCCAACTTGTTATCAGTCGGTGGTACCAACTTCGCAAAGTATTGCTTAAACAAGTCTGGGTATTCCTTAAGGGCAGAATCCGTATCTGTAAAGATAATCCCCAATTTCTGGAACTCTTCCTTCATGTTGTGGTAAACCACTTCTGACTCATACTGGGCAGAGGCTCCAGCTAGATATGCACGTTCTGCTTCAGGAATCCCGATACGTTCAAAGGTTTCTTTAATTTTTTCAGGAACATCATCCCAAGAACGGGCTGGTTTATCAGATGGTTTTTGGTAGTAGATCAAATCATCAAAGTCAATCTCTGACAAGTCTGCTCCCCAAGTTTGCATAGGCATTTTTTTGAAGGTTTCATAAGACTTCAAACGGAACTCTAACATCCACTCAGGTTCTCCCTTTGCAGCTGATAGTTCACGAATGACATCTTCATTCAATCCTTTTCCTGTCGATAGGACAGGCTCTACATCATCATGGAAACCAAATTTATATTCACCAAGGTCAATTGGTTTTGGTTCTACTCTTTCTTCAGCCATAATATCCTTTCTTTCATTCTTCATTTCTACTGATTCATAAAACAAAAGAAACTTGTCTTACTAATTTTCTTGATTTTCAATTGTTTTCTTTAGGGCGTTCCAAGCTAGGGTTGCACACTTGATTCGTTGAGGGAATTTTGCAACGCCTGATAAGAAGGCTGCGTCTCCAAGTTGGTCTTGACGCTCATCTTTTTGCCCTTGAACCATTTCAGAAAAAATAGTTGCAAGTTCTAAAATTTCTTGTTTGGTTTTTCCTAAAACGGCATCTGTCATCATGCTTGCAGAGGCAGTCGAGATGGTACAGCCTGAATTTAGAAAAGCAATATCCTCCAAACGACCCTCTGCGTCAAACTTGACAGAGAGGTTGATGACATCTCCACAGGTCGGATTGTTGAGACTGATTTGCTCAGCATCTTCCAACTTCCCTTGGTGATGTGGATTTTTCGAATGGTCCGCTACCACTGCCATATAAAGGCTATCTAGTTTAGAAAGTGCCATTGAAAAACTCCTTTGTCTTTTGTAAGGCATCGACTAGCTTGTCGCAATCTGCCTTGGTATTGTAGATATAAAAACTTGCACGAGCTGTAGCTGGAACGTCCAAATACTGGAGCAAGGGTTGAGCGCAATGGTGACCCGCACGAACAGCCACTCCTTCATAATCCAAAGCAGTCGCAAGGTCGTGCGGATGAAGGTCACCTAGGTTAAAGGCAATGACACCCGAACGTTGAGCCAAGTCCTGCGAACCATAAATGGTCAATCCTTCAATCGCCTGCAGTTTTGGAAAGACGTATGCAATCAGTTCCTGTTCATGGGCTTCAATCGCATCCATACCAATCTTTTCAAGATAATCTACTGCCGCAGCAAGTCCAATTGCACCTGCCATATTGGGAGTTCCTGCCTCGAATTTCCAAGGTAATTCCTTCCAACTAGCAGATTGCTCATAGACGAAATCAATCATTTCGCCGCCAAATTCTACTGGTGACATTTGCTCTAGGTACTCCTCTTTACCATAAAGGACACCAATACCAGTTGGACCAGCCATCTTGTGACCTGAAAAGGCAAAGAAGTCCACATCCAAGTCCTGAACATCAATCTTCATATGAGGCGTAGATTGAGCACCATCCACCACCATAATGGCTCCAACTTGATGAGCTAATTGAGTGATTTCTTTGATTGGATTGACCACACCCAGAACATTTGAGGCGTGAGCAAGGGAGACAAACTTGACTCTATCAGTCAATTTAGCTCGCAAATCATCCATATCCAGAGCTCCATCCTTGAGATAAACATAGACAAGTTCAGCTCCTGTCTTGCGACAAGTTTCTTGCCAAGGAATGATATTGGAATGGTGTTCCATGACAGAAATCAAGACCTGGTCTCCCTCAGTCAAGACTTTCTCTGCAAAGCGCGCCACCCAGTTAAGACTGGTTGTCGTTCCTCTGGTAAAGAGAACTTCCTTTGTAGAACCTGCATTGATAAACTTACGAACGGTTTCACGAGCAGCTTCATAGGAAGCTGTTGCCCGTTCTGCTAAAGTATGGACACCACGGTGAACATTGGCATTGTCCTGCTCATAGTAGCGGTTGATTGTTTCAAGAACTGCTAGTGGTTTTTGTGTCGTCGCAGCATTGTCCAAATAGACCAATGGTTCATCGTTGACAATCTGGTCTAAAATTGGAAAATCCTTACGAATCACTTCTACATCTAACATAGGCTTCCCCTTAGCGTTTTGACAATTTTTCTTCGATAGTTGCAATCATCTCATCACGAACTTCTTTGACTGGAATCTCAACGATAACAGATCCAAGGAAACCACGAACAACCAAACGCTCTGCAGTTGCCTTATCCAAGCCACGGCTCATGAGGTAGTACATGTCTTCCGGATCTACCTGACCGATAGAAGCCGCGTGTCCTGCAGTTACGTCATTTTCATCAATCAAAAGGATTGGGTTGGCATCTGAACGCGCTTGGTCTGAAAGCATAAGAACACGACTCTCTTGTTGGGCATCTGCTCCCTTGGCACCCTTGATAATGTGGCCAATACCATTGAAGGTTAAGGTTGCTTTTTCAAGAATAACCCCATGTTGGAGGATATTTCCGATTGAGTTGCAACCATAGTTAGTCACTCGAGTATCAATTCCTTGTACCTGACGGCCACTTGAAAGAGCTACAACTTTCAGGTCAGCATGGCTACCATTTCCAATCAAATCACTATCAAAGTCAGCAACGACATTTCCTTCGTTCATGACACCAATCGCCCAGTCAATGCTTGCATCGTTACCTAATTTACCACGACGGCTAATGTAGGCAGTGACGTTTTCACCTAGACGGTCGATCGCAGCAAACTTGACTTGAGCACCAGAACGCGCAATGACTTCTACTGTGATATTGGCAGTTGCTTTGGCACTTCCTTCACCGCGTGACTCTAAACGCTCCAGATAACTAATCTTAGAATTTTTACCAGCGATAATCATAATATGCTTGTTAAACGGCACATCACTATCGCTGTCTTGATAGAAAATTCCTTCTATTGGTTCTTTAATTTCAACATTATCAGGAATGTAAAGAACAGCACCACTATTGAAATAAGCTGTATGGTAGGCTGCCAACTTGTCATCGTCATACTTAACAGATGACATGAAGAATTCTTCGATCAGTTCTGGAATTTCTTCTAAAGCTGAATGGAAATCTGTGAAGACAACACCCTGTTCAGCCAACTCAACTGGAGTTTGCTCAAAAACAGTTTGAGTTCCTACTTGCACCAACTTCAAGTGATTATCTAGTGCAGTGAAATCTGGAACATTTGCTGATGGCTCACTTTCTGTAATCGTTCCATCCCCCAGATTCCAACGGTGGAATTTGACACGCTCAATAACTGGTAATTCCAAAGTCTCAATCTTGTCAAAAGCTTTTTGACGGAGATCAGCCAACCAGCTTGGTTCAGCGTGCATTTCTGAAAAAAGTTTAATATTTTCTTTAGTCATTTACTTCTCCTAAAAGATACGAGGGAATTACAATTCTTCCTTGTAGTCATAGCCAAGTTCTTCAGCTAGTTTTGCGTATCCTTCACGTTCCAAACGCGCAGCCAATTCTGGACCACCAGAAAGGACAACACGACCTTCCATCATCACGTGTACCACATCAGGTGTGATGTAGTTCAAAAGACGTTGGTAGTGAGTGATAATCATAGCACCAAAGCCTTCACCACGCATGGCATTAACACCTTTAGAGACAACTTTAAGAGCGTCAATATCAAGACCAGAGTCAATCTCGTCCAAAAGTGCAAATGTTGGTTCCAACATCAAAAGTTGAAGAATTTCATTACGTTTTTTCTCACCACCAGAGAAACCTTCGTTGAGGTAACGCTCTGCCATTTCTTCTTTCATGTTGAGCAATTCCATCTTCTCGTCTAGTTTAGTAATAAACTCACGAACTGAAATCTTCTCATCATCTTCTTTACCAGCATTCATGGCTGCACGAAGAAACTCAGCATTAGTAATACCAGGAATTTCTGATGGATATTGCATAGCAAGGAAAAGTCCCATACGCGCACGCTCGTCCACTTCCAATTCAAGGATGTTTACGCCGTCAAACAAGACTTCACCTTTGGTAACTTCATAGTTAGGGTTCCCCATGATAGCGGCAGAAAGAGTTGATTTACCAGTACCATTTGGTCCCATGATAGCGGCGATTTCGCCTGTTTTCAGGGTCAGGTTAACCCCTTTTAAAATTTCTTTTCCTTCAATCTCAACGTGAAGATCTTTGATCTCTAATACTGACATGATAGTTCCTTTCTTTTTCAAGGCCTTTACAGTACTTACTAGAAACATACTTAATTTCCCTAGAAAATACGGTAAAAGGTCAATAAATATACTTTTATAGTATAACAAAAAAAAGCCTAAAAGGCTTTGATTTTGTCTAGAAGCTGAGGATTAGTCTTTTCCTTTTAAATGTTGGTCAATGACATCTACAATCTTGCCCATCAAATAACTAACTCGAAAATTTCTAAAGAGCAAAATGGCCCAAAAGGCTGCCATAATATAACGACCAGTCATCCAAGCTTCATTGAAAAAATAGGTCTCAGCAGCTGTAAACAGCGCGATGATAATAAATTGTTGTCTATTCATAAACTTATTGTATCATGAAATCTTTCTTTAGTCTTCCTCTACCTTCACTTTATCAGCCAAAAATTCAAATCCTTCTGGTATCAGACTTTCTTCTGCTTCTTTTTCAACTTGAGAAGATTTAGCTTTAGCTGAAAAGGCTGCGCGAACTTCTTTCCATTCCTCCATGGAAATGGCTAAAATCTCAGGTGAAAAACCTGCTGCCTGACTGAGGATATTGCCAAACATGGTGTTGAGATTGTCTCGTTTCATGGTTTGACCAGCATTGAAGTTAGACTCAAAAGCAAGAATAGCATGGTGTTCATTGGCCGCAACCGGTTGAGAACCAACTAGCAGAGCCTTATCAGGGCCTCCTAGACTTTCAATCACCTCTCCCCAGGCATTCTGCAGACGAATCAGATTTTGACGTGCTAAATCAGGATTTTCAACAGCCTCTTGTAAGATAGATTGAACCTTATTGCGGTCCACACGATAGACTGTCTTGCCCGTTGCTGGGCGACTAGGTGCTGGACTAGTTGGCTTGGGTATAGTTTCTACATTTGCTAGTTCTTGCTTAAGACGCGCAACTTCCTGTCTCAATGCAGCAATTTCATGTTCAACTGCCCCAGAAAGAGTTGGTTCAGGCTTAATCTCTGCCAAACGGATAGTCATCATCTCAGCATAAATCTTGGGCTGCAAACTAGACTTAATATCTGCTAAACTGACTGTCGCCAAGCGAATCATTTCAAACAGATTTTCTTGAGGAAGAGCTAAATTCTCAACAAAGACTGGACTATGATGAGTATTTTCTCCCCCTGTTTGAACAATTAACAAGTCTCTTAAATAGTGCAAAAGGTCGGTCACAAAACGAGTCATGCTCTTACCATTGTCAAAGAGAAGATTTAAGCACGCTAGGGACTTTGGAACATCCTGTTGAGACAAGGCAGACACATAATCATCCAAGGCTGATAGACTAATGGTGCCAGTAATTTCTTCAGAGATGGCAGTTGTCAATTCATTTCCCTGTGTCAAACTTAGGGCTTGATCCAAAATAGACAAGGCGTCCCGCATCCCACCTTCAGCCCGTCTGGCAATGATTTCCACAGCCTCTGGTTCAGAACTGATATTTTCTTTTTCTAAAATATAGTGGATATGTTCCTTAATATCCTGTGTCTTAATTGATTTAAACTCAAAACGTTGCACACGAGATAGAATAGTGGCAGGAATCTTGTGCAATTCAGTAGTGGCCAAAATAAAGACCACATTCTGTGTTGGCTCTTCCAGAGTCTTTAGGAGGGCATTAAAAGCCCCTGTAGACAGCATATGAACCTCATCTATGATATACACCTTATAACGAGCAAGGCTAGGAGCGTAGGTAGATTTATCACGAATTTCACGAATTTCATCGACCCCATTATTAGAGGCCGCATCCATTTCGATGACATCTTCTAAACTACCGTCCGTCACAGCCTGACAAATATAGCAGTTATTGCAAGGTTCACCACCTACTTGATTGGGACAGTTCATAGCTTTGGCAAAAATCTTAGCTACACTGGTTTTTCCCGTTCCACGGGGACCAGAAAAAAGATAAGCATGACTTATTTTCTCTTGTTCAACTGCTTGTTTAAGAGTCTTAGCCACAACCTCTTGACCAACCAACTGGGAGAAGTTTTGACTTCTATATTTTCGATAAAGTGCTTGATACATTAGGCTTTCTCCCCAAACATTGTAAAGTCCCATTCTGTTTTTTCAAGCAAAATAGCGACAAATTGTTCCAAATAATCTCGATCCATAGCATCATAATCATCAATCTCTGAAGAATCCAAATCCAGAACTCCAAGTAATTGACCATTCTTTATCATGGGCACAACAATTTCACTTTTAGCTCGACTATCACAAGAAATATAGTTGGGATAAGTCGTTACATCTCCAACAATAACAGTTTCCTGAAAATGAGCTGCCTCACCACAAACACCCTTTCCCAGTGCAATACGGATGCAGGAAACTCCTCCTTGGAAGGGACCTAAAATCAATTCCTCTCCATCGAACAGATAAAAGCCTGCAAATACGGTATTAGGAAAGCGTGATTTTAGAAGAGCACTGGCATTGGAAAGATTAGCCAAAACATTGGTTTCACCATCCAATAAAAAAGAGAACTCCTCATTTAACATTTGATAACGTGATTGTTTTTCTGATTCTAACATAGAACTATTATATCAAAAAAGACTTACAGACAAAAGAAAAATCCCTTGTTTATGAAACAAAGGATTTTATGAATTTTCAATTTGATTAAAGTTCGATATCACCGAACAAGTCAGCCATTGAGAATCCTGTTTGTGTTTCTGGAAGTTCGAAATCACGTTTTTCTTGACGTTTTGGACGACGTGGACGAGCAGCACGTTTTTCTTCTTTTTGTCCTTCTTCTTGAGCTGGACGCTCTTCAAGAGCTTTGATAGAAAGTGATACGCGCTCTGCATCTGCGTTAACTTCAAGAACTTTAACTTGAACTTCTTGACCAACTTTAAGAGCTTCTTTTGGATTTTCAATACGTTTGTGTGAAATTTGTGATACGTGAACAAGTCCATCGATACCTGGCAATACTTCAACAAATGCACCGAAGTCAGTCAAACGTTTAACTGTTCCTTCTACTACATCACCTTTAGCCAATTTTTGCTCAACGCCATCCCATGGTCCAGGTGTTGTTGCTTTAAGTGAAAGGGATACACGTCCTTCTTCTTCGTTAAGGTCAAGGATTTTCACTTCAATTTCTTCACCAACAGTTACAACTGATTTTGGTGATACGTTACGTTCGTGTGACAATTCAGTCAAGTGAACCAATCCATCAACACCACCAAGATCGATGAAAGCACCGAAGCTTGTGATACGAGCAACTTTACCAGTTACAACATCACCAACAGCCAATTTACCGAACACTTCAGCGCGAGCTGCTGCAGTAGCTGCTTCAACAACTTCACGACGTGAAAGGATGAAGCGGTTTTCTTTAGCGTCAACTTCTTTGATTTTAGCGTCAAATTCTTGACCTACAAAACGCTCAGTGTTACGTACGAAACGAGTATCCAACATTGAAGCTGGGATAAATCCACGAACACCTTCAAATTCTACTGAAAGTCCACCTTTAACGGCACGAGTTCCTTTAACAGTAACAACTTCTTCTTCGCGACCAACAAGTTTGTCCCATGCTTTGCGAGCTTCAAGGCGTTTTTTAGATACAAGGTATGTAACTGTATCAGTATCTTTACCAACTACTTGACGAAGTACAAGAACATCCAATACTTCTCCTACTTTAACAAAGTCATTGATATCTGCATCGCGATCGTTTGTCAATTCGCGAAGAGTCAAGACACCTTCAACACCAGTTCCAGAGATTGCAACGTTAGCTTGAGTCGCATCAACTGTCAATACTTCAGCACTAACAACATCACCAGTCTCAACTTGGCTAACGCTATTTAGCAAATCTTCAAATTCGTTCATCTAAAAAATCCTCCAACAATCAAGTTTTTCTTAAACTTGACATACTTATAATTTTTTTCCTAAGCACCCGCCAGAACAAGTTCATATCGTTCACGTCTTTCAATTATAAAAATAAAATACCCTAAGATATTTTGCTTTTTATCTTGATCATTACCTAAGAACTGGGGTAGCTGGATTCGAACCAACGCATGAGGGAGTCAAAGTCCCTTGCCTTACCGCTTGGCTATACCCCATTGATGAAATGGAGAGAGAGGGATTCGAACCCCCGAACCCGAAGGAGCGGATTTACAGTCCGCCGCGTTTAGCCTCTTCGCTATCTCTCCTACAATCAACATGGACTATTATATCATGAAAATTTCAAAAAAACAAGACTTATTTTGCTAAATTATAATTTTCAATCAAAATTTCCACAGCTTTTTCCAATTTTTTATAAAAACTATCGACATTCCCATTCTTTATGATGGCAAATTGTCCATCTAATTCGGCAATTTCTCCGATAACCTTTTTACCAATGGTCAATGTATAACCTTCAAAACTGTCTTTTCCTACATTAACTTTGGCATCCGCTACTTGAATTTCGATTTTTTTATCTTTCTTACTCATTTCATACCTCTCTTCACTTTTTCTATTTTACAAGAAAATCCTAAAACTAGCAAGAAAAAACTCTATATCATTCCATATCTGATATAGAGTTTTCTGCTTTATTTAATGTGTTTTTCTAGTTCTTTTTGGTACTTACCATTTGATTCCAATTTTTCTTTTTGCCATTTTTTCAGTGCTTCTTCATATTCTTTTGTTGTAACAATATCTTTTTGCAATTTCATTCCTTTAAAGATATATGGGTCACCCTTAATACCAACTTGTGAGTATGGTTTTGAGAATGGTACTACATTACTTACAACTGGAGAACCACCAGATGAGGCTGTTGGCATCAATAATGAACTATCTGTCAACCAAGCTTGAGCCTTGGCATATTTTTCATAGCGTTCTTCAAGATTCGTAGTTTCTGAATCCGCATCATCCAATAATTTCTTATATTCATCTAAACCAAGTTTAGCTACAACATCTTTATCTTTCCCTTTAGTAATACCTAGGTGCTTCATAGCAGAACCTGATTTAGGATCCATGATATTCAAGTAAGATGCTGGGTCTTGATAACTTGGAGCCCATCCTGTACTGTTCAAATCATAGTCTTTTTGAGAAGGAACACGCGCTTGTGAAGTGATTGTTTCCTTTTCATTATCTGTCATTTGAAGAACGTCGATAACAACATTTTCAGCACCAAGAGTTGATTCAATTGACTGTTTGAAAGAGTTGCTTTGTTGAACGGCGATAGTATCTGTTTGTTCAACTGGGACATCCAAGTGAATTGGGAAAGTTACCCCTTTAGATTCCAAGTCTTTCTTAGCTTTTTCAAAGGCTGCTTTAGCCTTGTCAGGGTTGTAGATAGAATCCTTACCGTCAACTAGCTCAACACCTTTCCATTGGTCACCATAGTTCACCAACTCTGCTTGAGCGATTTGACCAAAGTTCTTACCACCTGCTTGCACAAAGTTATCTGGAACTAGACTGTTACGAATAATCTTGTCCGCACCGTCTTCACCATTTAGCTGTGCAGCATAAGAATGGCGGTTGAAGGCAAAGTTGATAGCCTGACGGAAGTCCTTATTCAGCATAGCTTCTTTAGTTGAAGTTTTTTGCTCTTCACTTGTTTTCGCAGTTTTATTATATGACTGACGATTTACGTTAAAGGTGAAGTAATAGCTACTTGAGTCCTGTGGGCTATAAGTGATTTTATCTCCGTATTGTTCCAAAGTAGAAGCAAAGTTTGAGCTACTTGGGAAGAGACGAGCTGTCGTATAGGCACCAGAAGAGAAACTACGAATCAAGGATTCCTGATCAGAACCATCGTAGTAAGTCAATTTAATCTTCTCGATTTTTACCTTTTCTTTATCCCAATAATTTGGATTTTTCTCGTATTCAATCAACGATTTAGAAGTCAAGGTCTTCAAGATATAAGGACCATTGTAGAGAATCCCTGCTGGAGTAACTGCTCCATAATCTTTACCTGATGCCTTCAAAAACTCTTCATTTACAGGCAACATCGTTGCTGTTGTAACTTTAGAGTTCCAGAAGCTTTCTGGTTTGTTTAGAGTATATTCAACTGTGTAATCATCCAAAGCCTTGACACCAACTGTAGAGAAATCATTAGTCTCACCAGTCATGTAGGCATCCAAGCCCTTGATTGAATTTTGGATAAGAGAGACACCGTCTGACTTACCGTCGGCCACGTGTTTTAGTCCTGTTACAAAGTCATGGGCTGTTACTTCGGCGTATTCTTCACCTTCTGATGTGTACCATTTAACCCCTTTACGTAGTTTATAGGTATAAGTCAAACCATCTTTTGAGACAGACCAATCTTCAGCCAAGGAAGGAATAACATTTCCGTATTGGTCGTTTTCCATCAAACCATCAACCACGTTCCCAATGACATCTGTTGTAGAAGTACGAGTCGCTATACTATAGTCCAAAGATGCAGGATCTACTGCATAGACATATGAGAATGTTGTCGGTGCATCTGCTTCTTTATCAGCTTTTCCACAAGCTACTAAAAGAGCTGTTGTGCTCAGGACTACTCCTGCTGTTAAGAGCCACTTTTTCGATTTCATAAAAAATCTCCTTTAGTTTATTTTAATCTACTTTTACAATCCAACCTTCTGGCGCTTCAATATCGCCAAACTGAATTCCCGTCAATTCATCATATAATTTACGAGTCACAGGACCTACTTCTGTTTCACTATAGAAAACATGGAAATCATCACCGTGCTGAATTCCACCAATTGGAGAAATAACTGCTGCTGTACCACAGGCACCTGCCTCTACAAAACGGTCAAGGTTGTCAATCGGGACATCCCCCTCAATAGGAGTTAAGCCCAAACGATGTTCTGCCAAATAAAGCAAGGAATACTTGGTAATAGATGGCAAGATAGAAGGACTCAATGGTGTTACAAATTCATTATCAGCTGTAATTCCAAAGAAATTAGCTGATCCGACTTCTTCAATCTTTGTATGTGTTGATGGATCTAGATAGATAACATCTGAGAAATGACGTGACTTGGCCAATTTCCCTGGCAAGAGACTTGCAGCATAGTTTCCACCAACCTTAGCCGCACCTGTACCATTTGGTGCTGCACGGTCGTATTCATCCTGAATCAAGAAATTGGTTGGGACCAATCCACCTTTAAAGTAATTACCAACTGGCATAGCAAAGATGGTGAAAATGTATTCCTCTGCTGGTTTAACCCCAATAATATCTCCGACACCAATCAAAAGAGGACGAAGATATAGGGTTCCACCTGTTCCGTATGGAGGTACATATTCTTCATTGGCACGGACAACTGCTTTACAAGCTTCTACAAACATTTCTGTCGGAACTTGTGGCATCAAGAGTCGGTCACATGTTCGTTGCAGGCGTTTGGCATTTTCATCAGGACGGAACAGTTGAACACTGCCATCCTTAGTACGATAAGCTTTCAAACCTTCAAATGCTTGTTGTCCATAGTGAAGACTTGGAGAAGACTCAGAAATATGCAAGGTTGCATCTTCTGTCAACTCTCCTTGATTCCATTGTCCATTTTTAAAATGAGCAATATAGCGATAAGGTAATTTCATATAGGAAAAACCAAGGTTTTCCCAATCAATCGTTACTGTCATATTCCACTCCTTATTCTAAAAACCTATTTCTTTTATTCTACACTATTTTTCTAAAATAGCAAGTATATTTTGTAATTTTCAGAAAATTTCTTCAATAAAAAAGAACCAGCTCTTAGAACTGATTCTTCATTTCACTTATTTGGCTTCTGGAAATACTTCTTTAAGATAAGCGTCAAAAACTTCTTCATCTGAAATCGTGTCAGAAATGAAGCTTCCGTTGCTAGTCCTTTCTGACAGGTTCAAGTCTTGCAATCGGCTTTCATAGATTGTTCCTTTGTTTGATTGAACAAGCAGAGTTTGGTCATTTTCTTCAACTTCTGTACTGAAGAGATCACCGATGAAGCCTTGTTCTACAACTGCACCAGCCAAGAAGACACGATGCGGTTTGTTTTTCAACTCACGCAAGACTTGTAATCCTCGTTTGGCACGGCTGGTTGCTGGAATTTCGTCAATAGAAACACGTTTCAAGCTTCCACGTTGGGTTAAGAGGTAGAAGGATGAGGTATTGCAGATAAAGGCGGACTGAAGAATGTCATCTTCTTTCAAATTCATAGCCTTGACACCTGCAGCCTTGGCACCGACAACTGGAACCTCTTCGATGTTAAAGCGTAAGGCATAACCATTTTGGCTAATCAAGACAACATCATCCAGTTTGATTGGAGCTACTGCTACAATCTGGTCTGTCTCGTCTTTGAGCTTAGCATACTTGACAGACTTAGATTTATAGGTCCGCCATGGAGTGAACTCTTTTCGCTCTACACGCTTAATTTGACCGAGACGAGTCGCAGCAAAATAGGTTGTCGCATCATCAAACTGATCCACGACTTCCACGTAAAGGATTTCTTCGTTAGTTTCGAAGTTTGTGATGTTTTGGCTCAGATGCTCTCCGATATCCTTCCAGCGAATATCTGCCAATTCATGAATTGGTCGATAAATGACATTTCCAAGAGTCGTGAACATCAAAAGATGCTGTGTTGTCTTGACAGCTTGAGCAAAGATCAAACGGTCATCATCACGTTTGCCAATTTCCTCTAGCGTTGAAGCTGCAAAAGAACGTGGACTGGTACGCTTGATATAACCTGCCTTGGTCACGCTGACATAGGTATCTTCCTCGGCGATAAGACTAGCTGTATCAATCTCGATTACTTTCGCAGTGTCTTCTAACGAACTCAAACGTGGAGTCGCAAATTTCTTCTTGACCTCACGAAGCTCTTTCTTCATGAGATTGTACATGGTCCGTTCATCACCAATAATAGCAGCAAGCATAGCAATCTTCTCACGAAGCTCTGCTTCTTCTTCCTGCAAGACAACTACGTCTGTATTGGTCAAACGGTACAGTTGCAAGATTACGATAGCCTCAGCCTGCTCCTCTGTAAAATCATAGCTGATCTTGAGGTTTTCCTTAGCGTCTGCCTTATTCTCAGAAGCACGAATAAGCGCAATGACTTCGTCCAAAATCGAAATCATACGAATCAAACCTTCGACAATATGGAGACGTTTTTCAGCCTTTTCCTTATCAAAGCGCGAACGTGCCAGAATGACTTCACGACGGTGGGCAATATAGCTGGACAAGATTGGAACAATCCCGACCTGACGAGGTGTGAAATTATCAATCGCCACCATATTAAAGTTATAGTTGATTTGCAGGTCTGTGTACTTAAAGAGATAGTTAAGAACCAGCTCTGTATTAGCGTCTTTCTTGAGTTCGATAGCGATACGAAGACCATCACGGTCAGATTCGTCACGAACCTCAGCAATTCCTGCCACCTTGTTATTGACACGAACATCATCGATTTTCTTGACTAGATTGGCCTTGTTGATTTCATAAGGAATCTCAGTAATAACGATTTGTTCCTTACCACCTTTTAGCTTCTCAATCTCAGTCTTGGAACGAACAACTACGCGCCCTTTCCCAGTTTCATAGGCCTTCTTGATTTCATCACGGCCCTGAATAATTCCTCCTGTAGGGAAGTCTGGTCCAGGCAAGAATTCCATTAGTTTGTCTACCTTGGCAGTTGGATGGTCAATCATGTAAACTGTAGCATCAATGACCTCAGACAAATTATGGGGTGGAATATCTGTGGCATATCCAGCCGAAATTCCAGTCGAACCATTAACCAAGAGATTTGGAAAGGCTGCTGGCAAGACTGTCGGCTCTTTCTCGGTATCGTCAAAGTTCCAAGCAAAGGGAACGGTCTTCTTCTCGATATCTTGAAGAAGGTAGCCAGCAATTTCAGACAAACGCGCCTCGGTATAACGCATAGCCGCAGGTGGATCTCCGTCCATAGAACCGTTATTACCGTGCATTTCAACTAGAATCTCACGATTTTTCCAGTCCTGTGACATACGAACCATGGCATCATAGATAGAAATGTCACCGTGTGGGTGGAAATTCCCCATGATGTTACCGACAGACTTGGCCGACTTGCGGTAGCTCTTGTCAAAGGTATTGCCATCCTTATTCATAGAATAAAGAATACGGCGCTGAACCGGCTTCAAGCCATCCCGAATATCTGGCAAGGCCCGGTCTTGAATAATGTATTTGGAGTAGCGACCAAAGCGCTCTCCCATGATGTCCTCCAGGGACATGTTTTGAATGTTACTCATATAGGATACAAAGCCCGTAAAATGCAAAGTGAAAATAGGAAATTCTTGCAGTGAGAGATGCTCACAAGAGAATTTATCTTTTTCACACAGCATTTAGGGCGTGTTCAACTCCTTTCAAAGAATGTAGAGTGTGTGTAATGATAAAAGGATGTAGAAAGGATTAGTCCCGTGTTCAGTTACTATAAGTAACCAAACTATCCTTTCTGTAGTTTAAAATTATAATTTGTGTTCTTTCTTTTTTTAGTGATTTAGAAGGTTTTCCTCAGCATATCTCATCATCTTCTCAGCCACTTCTTTTTCATACTTAAAGCCCATCTTTTGAGCAAGATATTGAGCTTCCTGGTGGAAAAATTCCATGGTTGCTAATAAAGACTGAGTAATTTTGTCTAAACTTGAGAAATCAAGAAGAGCAGAGAATTCCTTCTCCTTCTCAATTGGCAAGTAGTTGAAGAGATACTTGTAATTTTTACCAATGTCGACAGCACCTCTATCACTTGCTACCTGCCAGGCCAATACTTTTAACAATTCCTGCTGACAAATACCGTAGAGATGGTCAGTCGAATAAATAACTTGCTTACGACAAATTCCTTTGACCACGTAGGCTGACACCCACCAAAATTCATTGCAGGCTTTTTCGAAATCTATCTGACTAGCTGGATTCGTCCAGTAACGTTGAGGATTTGGAGAATAAGGCGCAAACAAGCCCTTAGGGTCCTCTAACACCGTGAAATCCGCTTCGCTTTCTATCCACTCCTTGATATATTCTTTAGGACATAGAGTCAAATCAATCCTATTGCCATCTTCAAAGAGCATAAGAAATAGACGGCGATGTCCCAACCTAACCTCTTGCTCGATAATACGTTTACCAAACTGATCTGTCCAAGATAAATCTGAGATCAGCTCGTCCAGATTCTCTACAACATAGACTACATCGTAATCTTGAAATTCATCTTTTAGGGCCTTTGGGTTTGTCCGTGAACCAGACATGGCGACAGCCGCGACTTGTAAAGTTTCAGCAGTCTTTAAAATTACATCGAGCATTTCTGTTTCAGTTCTCATGTTGATACCCATTCATTAAAAACTAACTTAAAATACTGTCGCTTCTTCCAGCGTAAACTTGACATTGTCTTCAATCCACTTACGTCGTGGTTCGACCTTGTCTCCCATGAGGACATTAACGCGGCGTTCGGCGCGAGCCAGATCTTCAATGGTGACACGAATGAGGGTACGGGTTTCTGGATTCATAGTTGTTTCCCAGAGCTGGTCCGCATTCATCTCTCCAAGCCCCTTGTAGCGTTGGAGTGTTGCACCTTTACCGAACTGTTTGCGGAGTTCTTCTAGTTCTCCATCCGTCCAAGCATAGGCAACTTCTTCTTTCTTGCCTTTTCCTTTTGACATCTTGTAAAGAGGTGGAAGGGCAATATAGACATGTCCTGCTTCGACTAGCGGACGCATGTAGCGGTAGAAAAATGTCAAGAGTAAAGTCTGAATGTGGGCACCGTCGGTGTCCGCATCGGTCATGATAATGATCTTGTCATAATTGGCATCTTCAACGGAGAAGTCTGCTCCAACACCCGCACCAATGGTATAAATCATGGTATTGATTTCTTCATTTTTGAGGATATCCGCCATCTTGGCCTTGGCTGTATTGATAACCTTACCACGAAGAGGCAGAATAGCCTGGAACTTGCGATCACGACCTTGTTTGGCAGAACCTCCGGCAGAATCTCCCTCTACTAGATAGAGTTCATTCTTTGCTGGATTCTTAGACTGGGCTGGGGTCAATTTCCCAGACAGCAAGCCCTTGTCTTTTTTATTTTTCTTACCATTTCGGCTCTCATCACGCGCCTTACGTGCTGCTTCACGGGCATCACGCGCCTTGATAGCCTTGCGAATAAGATTAGAGGCTAGTTCCCCATTTTCCATGAGGAAGAAAGTCAACTTGTCAGCCACAATGCCATCCACAACTGGACGAGCTAGTGGACTTCCCAGTTTGTCCTTAGTCTGGCCCTCAAACTGCAAATGTTCTTCAGGAACAAGGATAGAAAGAACAGCTGCTAACCCTTCACGATAATCTGATCCTTCAAGATTTTTATCTTTTTCTTTGAGAAGGCCAGTTTTTCGCGCATAGTCATTCATGACTTTGGTAATGGCAGACTTAAGTCCAGTCTCATGCGTTCCACCATCTTTGGTGCGAACGTTATTGACAAAGGATAGGATGTTATCTGAAAATCCGTCATTGTACTGGAGGGCCACTTCCACTTGGAAACCATTGTCTTCACCTTCAAAGTATAGAACTGGCGTCAAGGTTTCCTTGTCTTCGTTCAGATAAGAAACAAAGTCCTGCACCCCATTCTCATAGTGGAATTCAATCCCTTCATCTGTTCGCTTGTCGGTCAAAGACAAGGTCACATTTTTCAAGAGAAAGGCTGATTCATTAAGACGCTCTGAAATGGTATTGTACTTGAAGTCTGTCGTAGAAAAGATAGTCGAATCAGGCATAAACGTAACCTTGGTACCTGTCTTAGACTTGGGCGCTGTACCGATTTTCTTCAAAGTCGTAACAGGTTTGCCACCATTTTCAAAACGTTGCTTATAGATTGCCCCATCACGAGTGATTTCAACTTCTAGCCAGCTAGAAAGGGCGTTAACTACGGAAGAGCCAACCCCGTGGAGACCACCTGATGTCTTGTAGCCTCCTTGACCAAATTTTCCTCCGGCGTGAAGAATGGTAAAGATAACCTCAACTGTTGGAATTCCCATAGCGTGCATACCTGTCGGCATCCCACGTCCATGGTCTTGTACAGTCAAACTCCCATCTTTATTGATGGTCACATCAATACGATCACCAAATCCAGACAAGGCCTCATCGACAGCATTATCGACGATTTCCCAGACTAGGTGGTGGAGACCAGCTCCATCGGTCGATCCGATATACATCCCTGGACGTTTTCGGACCGCATCCAACCCTTCTAGCACCTGAATGGCATCATCATTATAATTATTAATATTGATTTCCTTTTTTGACACAAGGAACCTCCTATTCGTTCATCTTTACTATTCTACAGGTTTTCCAAGGATTTTGCAAAATTTTTCTTTCTCCGGTGTGACAATTTCAGAAGAGATTCTCTGCCTTTCTTCTCCATTTCATGATATAATAGGAGTATGATTACAATAGTTTTATTAATCCTAGCTTATCTGCTGGGTTCGATTCCGTCTGGTCTCTGGATTGGACAAGTATTCTTTCAAATCAATCTGCGCGAGCATGGTTCTGGCAATACTGGAACGACCAATACTTTCCGCATTTTAGGCAAGAAAGCTGGTATGGCAACCTTTGTAATTGACTTTTTCAAAGGAACCCTAGCAACGCTTCTTCCGATTATGTTTCATCTGCAAGGCGTTTCGCCTCTCATCTTTGGACTTTTGGCTGTTATTGGTCATACCTTCCCTATCTTTGCAGGATTTAAGGGTGGCAAGGCTGTCGCAACCAGTGCGGGAGTGATTTTCGGATTTGCGCCTATCTTCTGTCTCTACCTAGCAGTTGTTTTCTTTGGAACCCTCTATCTGGGTAGTATGATTTCACTCTCTAGTGTCACAGCATCTATCGCGGCTGTTATCGGGGTTCTACTCTTTCCACTTTTTGGTTTTATCCTGAGCAACTATGACCCTCTCTTCATCGCTATTATCCTAGCACTTGCTAGTTTGATTATCATTCGACATAAGGATAATATCACGCGTATAAAAAATAAGACTGAAAATCTTGTTCCTTGGGGATTAAACTTAACCCATCAAAATTCTAAAAAATAAAACGCCAGTTCTGTACTGACGTTTTTTGTATGCTTATTTTGATTTGATATAGTTGATACCATCTGCTTTTGGTGCAACTGCTTTTCCAAAGAAGGCTGCCAAGACAAGTATTGTCAAAACATAAGGTGCGATTTGAAGATAAACCGCAGGCACTCCTTGTAGGAATGGCAACTGAGATCCGATAACAGCCAAACTTTGTGAAAGTCCAAAGAAGAGACTAGATAGCATGGCTCCGATTGGATTCCATTTCCCAAAAATCATCGCAGCAAGAGCGATAAATCCAGGTCCAACAATAGTTGTCACTGAGAAGTTAACTGAGATGGATTGAGCATAAATCGCTCCGCCAATTCCGCCTAGGAAACCTGAAATAATAACCCCTAAATATCTCATCTTGTAGACATTGATTCCCAAGGTATCCGCTGCTTGAGGGTGTTCACCGACAGAGCGGAGGCGAAGACCAAATCGAGTCTTGAAGAGTATAAACCAAGCAAGGAAGGAGAAGGCAATCGCTAGATAACCAAGTAGACTAGTTGACTTGAAGAAGATATCACCAATCACTGGGATATTCGCCAAGACTGGGAAATCAAAGCGTCCAAAAGTCTGAGTTAGGTTGTCAGTTTGTCCTTTGTTATAAAGAACTTTCACTAAAAAAACAGCCAAGGCAGGCGCCATCAAGTTCAATACCGTACCGCTGACAACATGGTCTGCACGGAAATGAACTGTCGCTGCTGCGTGGATGATAGAGAAGACACCACCAACCAATCCTGCAACTAGCAAAGATAGCCATGGAGTTGCTGCTCCAAATTGTTCTGCAAATTCAAGGTTAAAGACAACTCCAGAAAAGGCTCCCATAACCATAATTCCTTCAAGGCCGACGTTTACCACACCACCACGTTCAGAGAAAACACCACCGATACTTGTAAAGATGAGGGGGGCTGAGTAAATCAGCATAGAAGACACCAAGAGGGTGAGCAAGGTTGTAATAGACATCTTTACTTACCTCCTTTAACTTGTTTTTTCGGTTTGACAAAGCGTTCGATAAGATAATGAACACTGACAAAGAAGATAATAGAAGCTGTTACAATGCTGACAAGCTCAGATGGTACCTGCGCCGCATTCATACCTGGGGCTCCAACTTGGAGAACACCAAATAGGAAGGCTGCAAAGAGAATACCAATTGGTGAGTTGGCCGCAAGAAGACTAACCGCCATCCCGTTAAATCCGATAGCTAATGACGATCCTTGAACATAGACATTTTGGAAGGTTCCAAGTCCTTCAACAGCTCCACCAAGACCCGCCAAGGCACCTGAAATAATCATAGATAGGATAATAGTCCGCTTGGCAGAAATACCAGCATATTCTGAAGCATGTGGATTAAGACCAACTGCACGAATTTCAAAACCAAGAGTTGTTTTCTTGAGCATGAACCAAATAACTGCAACGGCAATGATGGCAAAGAAAATACCAATATTCATCCGTGAATTACCAGTCAATTCAGACAACCAAGGTGTCTGATAGGTTGCATTAGCCCCAACACGAATGGTCGAATCTGTACTTTGCATAAAGTCTTTAGGGAAGGCATGGATAAAGGCATTCCCTACATACAAAACGATGTAGTTCATCATGATGGTTACAATAACCTCTGACGTCCCTAGATAGGCTCTCAGAATACCCGGAATCGCGCCGACAATCCCACCAGCAATCAAGGCAATCACGATAGTCGCTAAAATCATCAAGGGACGCGGCATATCTGGATGCGATAAGGCAAACCAACCACTGAGAATCCAACCAGCCAAGGCCTGACCAGGAAGCCCTACGTTAAAGAAACCTGCACGACTGGCAACAGCAAAACCAAGACCAATCAAGACCAAAGGCCCCATAGCACGGAAGATTTCCCCAATACCGCGTAGACTACCAAAGGCTGTATAGAACAATTCTTCATAGCCCCAAATAGCGTCATAACCGAAGATCCACATGACAATGGCTCCAAGTAAAATTCCAAGGAAGACAGAAATCAAGGGAACCGAAATTTGTTGTAATTTTTTAGACATCACTCTTCTCCTTTCCCAAGTTTCCACCAGCCATCAAGACACCTAGTTCTTGTTTATTGGTTGTTTCTGGTGATACAATACCTTGAATCTTACCATCATGGATAACGGCAATACGATCTGAGACGTTTAAAATCTCATCCAATTCAAAGCTGACAACAAGGACAGCCTTGCCATTATCACGCTCTTCAATCAAGCGTTTGTGGATATATTCAATGGCACCGACATCCAACCCACGAGTTGGCTGGCTGACGATAAGGAGATCCGGATCTCGATCAATTTCACGAGCAATAATTGCTTTTTGTTGATTTCCTCCTGAGAGTGCAGCAGCAGGAACAAATTCACTTGCAGCACGAACATCAAACTCTTCCATCAGCTTTTTAGCATAAGAAGTAATATTTGAATAGTTCAAAATTCCATTTTTACTATGTGGTTCTTTGTAGTAGGTTTGAAGGGCAATATTTTCAGAAATCATCATTTCCAAAATCAAGCCATCACGGTGACGGTCTTCTGGAACATGCCCAACACTCAACTCAGTAATCTGACGTGGGTGTAAGCCTACAATTGAATCTCCTTTTAGCTCAATGCTTCCAGATTCAACCTTGCGAAGACCTGTAATGGCTTGAATCAGTTCAGACTGACCATTTCCATCAATCCCCGCAATACCAACAATCTCTCCAGCACGAACATCCAAGGACAGATTTTTCACAGCTGGGACACCGCGGTTTTCATTGACCACCAAGTCTTTAATAGACAAGACCACTTCTTTTGGTTGGGAGGCTTGCTTCTCTGTTTTAAAGGAAACAGAACGTCCCACCATCATTTCTGCTAAATCAGCATTGGTAGCCCCTGCAATTTCGACGGTTTCAATTGATTTCCCACGACGGATAACTGTAACGCGGTCAGAAACTGCGCGAATCTCGTCCAACTTGTGGGTAATCAAGATAATTGATTTTCCTTCTTTGACAAGATTTTTCATAATAGCCATCAACTCATCAATTTCTGATGGAGTCAGGACAGCCGTTGGTTCGTCAAAGATAAGGATATCAGCCCCCCGATAAAGGGTTTTTAAAATTTCTACACGTTGTTGGGCTCCAACTGAGATGTCTGCCACTTTAGCAGAAGGATCAACAGCTAAGCCATAACGTTCAGAAAGAGCCTTGATTTCTTTGCTAGCTCCAGCGATATCTAACACACCATTTTTAGTCAATTCACTACCTAAAATGATGTTTTCAGCCACTGTGAAGGCTTCTACCAACATAAAGTGCTGGTGAACCATTCCAATTCCCAAGCTAGCTGCTTTAGATGGTGAGTCGAGGTTGACAACTTGACCGTTGACCACAATTTCACCACTGGTTGGTTCAAGAAGCCCTGCTAACATGTTCATTAGCGTGGACTTACCAGCCCCATTTTCTCCTAAAAGTGCATGAATTTCACCTTTTCGTAGATGCAGGTTGATTTTGTCGTTGGCAACAAATTCACCAAACACCTTGGTAATATCACGCATCTCAATGACATTTTCGTGTGCCATGTGCTCTTCCTTTCAGAGTCTTATTTTATTTCAATAAAACTTGCTAGTTTGTCTAGTAGCAAGCTTTACTGAGACAAAATGACTTTGTCTCAACTCTTAAAAAAGCGGCCGAGGGCCGCTTCCCTAAGAAATGACTTCCATCCATTATTTTTCAGGAACTTTTACGCTTCCATCAAGGATTTTAGCTTTAGCATCTTCAACAGCTTTTTTACCTTCTTCTGAAAGGTTTGTTACTGCCAAGTCAACCCCTTTATCTTTCAATGAGTAAACGATCACTTGACCGCCAGGGAATTCACCTTTTTCTGCTTTGTTAGCAATATCTTTTACAGTTGTACCAACTTGTTTCAAAGTAGATACAAGAACGAAGTTTGATTCTTTGCCATCTTTAGAAGTGTACTTACCTTCTGCTACTTGGTCACGGTCAACACCGATAACCCAAACTTTTTCATTTTCAGGACGGCTTTCGTTAAGTGATTTTGCTTCTGCAAAGACACCAGCACCTGTTCCACCTGCTGCTTGATAAACAACGTCTGCACCAGCTGCGTATTGTGCTGCTGCAATTGTTTTACCTTTAGCAGCATCACCAAATGAACCAGCATAGTCAACTTGTACTTTGATAGATGGATCTACTGACTCAACACCAGCTTTAAATCCAGCTGCAAAACGTGAGATAACTTCAGACTCAATACCACCTACAAAACCAACTTGTTTTGTTTTAGTTGTTTTAGCCGCTGCAACACCCGCAAGGTAAGCAGCTTCGTTATCAGCAAATGTTACGCTAGCAACATTCTTTTGATCTTTAATCACATCATCAATCAAGACATAGTTCAAATCAGAGTGGTCTTTTGCTGCTTCTTCAACCGCATTGTGAAGGGCAAAACCAACACCGAAGATCAGGTTATAACTTCCAGCCGCTTGTTGCAAGTTGTTAGCGTAGTCAGCTTCACTTGTTGATTGGAAGTAAGTGAAACCTTTATCTTTTGAAAGATTGTGTTCTTTACCCCAGTCTTGTAAACCTTCCCAAGCTGATTGGTTAAATGATTTATCATCAACACCACCAGTATCAGTGACAATTGCTGCTTTTGTCTTCACATCAGAAGATGAAGCTGCGTTACGAGAAGAGCGGTTACCACATGCAGCAAGTCCAACTGCTGCCACTGCAACTAGACCAAGGCCTAGCCATTGTTTCTTGTTCATTACTGAACCTCCTAAATAAGATGTGCAACGATGTTGCAAGTATGGATTGGTTGGCCTCAAGGACCGTGCCACTCAGAGAGCGACTCAGACTAGTTTAAGTCTGTAAAAGAGTATGGAAGTAACTCCCCGACCGTCATCTCGACCGTCGATTTATCTTTTGCGACTAAGGTCACTTTTAGATCTTGTTCAAAAAATTCAGCCATCACTTGGCGACAAGCACCACATGGTGAAATCGGTTTTTCAGTTTGTCCATAGACAATCAATTCTGAAAACTCTCTTTGACCTTCAGAAACTGCTTTAAAAATTGCTGTACGTTCTCCACAGTTGGTCAAAGAATAACTAGCATTCTCGATATTGACACCTGTATAAGTGCTACCATCTTTCGCCACTAAAACAGCTCCGACTGGAAAATGAGAATAGGGTACATAGGCTTGCTTGCTGGTTTCAATTGCTAGTTCAATCAACTCAGTAGTCGCCATCTGCCAATTCTCCTTTTAAAATGGCTACCCCAGCTGACGTTCCGATACGAGTCGCACCTGCTTCCACAAAGGCAAGAGCATCTGCATAAGAACGAGCTCCGCCAGCAGCCTTGACTCCCATATCAGGTCCAACTGTTTCACGCATTAATCTAACATCTGCTACTGTAGCGCCACCAGTTGAAAAGCCAGTAGATGTTTTCACAAAATCAGCTCCCGCTTTTTGGGCCAATTGGCAAGCCACAACTTTTTCTTTGTCAGTCAGAAGGCAGGCTTCAATAATGACTTTCACTAACTTGTCACCACTTGCTTCCACTACTGAGCGAATATCTGACTCTACCAAGGCCAAATCACCAGATTTGAGAGCTCCAACATTGATCACCATATCAATCTCGTCTGCACCATTTTGAATAGCTTCTTTGGTTTCAAAAGCTTTCACGGCTGAAGTTGTTGCTCCTAAAGGGAAACCTACTACTGTGCAGACCTTGACATCTGAGCCTTCAAGCCCTTTTTTAGCATGTTCAACCCAGGTCAGATTAACGCAAACACTGGCAAAATCATACTTTCTAGCCTCAGACAACAGACAATCAATTTGATTTTCTGTCGCATCTTGTTTCAAAAGTGTATGATCGATATATTTATTCAACTTCATATTCGGATTCTCCTGCAGTTTATGAGATGATTTCTATAATTTCTCGTAAACTTTGCACACTATCATTTATTTTAACATATTTTTGAAAATCTGTAACTAGCTGAGGAGAAATTTTTCCATTTGTGTATACTTTTGCAACAATTTCTCCCTTATGAACAGAATCTCCAACTTTCTTTTCAAAAACAATTCCTGTTTCATAGTCCAAGGCATCAGACTTGACTGCACGGCCTGCCCCCAGTCTCATAGCATAAAGCCCAAATTCCATAGCTGGAAGAGCTGAAATGACCCCCGTTTCCTGGGCAGGGATTTCCACTACATGCTGCACATTGACAGGACGGTAGAGGTCTTCCAAGTCTCCACCTTGGGCTTGGACCATCTCCTCAAACTTAGCCAGCGCTTGACCATTTTCAAGATGTTGACGAACTTCTTCAACTGTCTTGTTTACATTTGCCAAACCAAGCATAATTTGAGCCAGTTCACAGATGAAGTGGGTAATATCCTGACGGCCTTGACCTTGTAAAATCTTCAATGCCTCAAGGATTTCCAGACGATTTCCAATCGCTCGTCCCAAGGGCTGACTCATATCCGTAATCACTGCTACAGTCTTTCGACCAACTGCCTTACCAAGTTCCACCATGGTTTGAGCCAATTCACGCGCCTCATCAACCGTCTTCATGAAGGCACCCTCACCAACAGTCACGTCTAGTAAAATAGCATCCGCTCCTGCAGCAATTTTCTTGCTCATCACCGAACTCGCAATCAAAGGAATCGTGTCAACTGTTGCGGTAACATCACGAAGGGCATAGAGAAGCTTATCTGCTTTGACCAGCTGGTCTGATTGCCCAATGACAGATACTCCAATATCTTGCACCTGACGAATAAAATCCTCCTGACTGCGCTCAACTTGATAGCCCTTAATGGACTCCAATTTATCGATTGTACCGCCTGTATGGCCGAGACCACGACCACTCATTTTTGCTACGGGTACACCAAAACTAGCAACAAGGGGAGCTAAAATCAAGGTCACCTTATCACCAACACCACCCGTAGAATGCTTGTCAACCTTAATCCCATCAATAGCAGATAAATCAAACTCTTGACCTGTCTGAACCATTTTCATGGTCAAATCAGATATTTCTCGAGTCGTCATTCCTTTAAAATAAACAGCCATAGCAAAGGCAGACATCTGATAATCAGGAACCGTTCCTGACACATAGCCTTCAACTAGCCATTCAATTTCACTCGAAGTCAGTTCTTGACCGTCTCGTTTCTTTTGGATTAAATCAACTGCTCTCATTCTTTCACACTTCTAAGGATATAATATCCCTTATCTTTTTTGACGATTTCACAATTGCCAAACACATCTTCCATCTTGGACTTGGCACTTGGAGCCCCTTGTTTTTTCTGGATAACGATTGTCAAATCTCCACCAGTTTCCAAGAAATCTTTACTTTTCTCAATGATTTCATGAACCACTTGCTTGCCCGCACGGATAGGAGGATTGGAAATGACATGGTCAAATGTGCCTTCAACTTGCTCATAGATGTTGGACTGGAAAATCGTCACTTCTACTTTATTTCGTTCAGCATTTTGTCGCGCCAAATCCAAGGCACGATTATTAATATCGACCATGGTCGCCTGAACTCCATAAGCCTTAGCTAAGGACAAGCCCAAAGGCCCGTAACCACAGCCTACATCAAGGACAGTTTCTCCTTGATTGACCTCAAGACACTTGAGCAAAAGTTGACTGCCAAAGTCAACCATTTTCTTGCTAAAAACACCCGCATCCGTCAAAAAGGTCATTTTTTCTCCCAACAAGTCCACTCTCAACTCATGAATGTCGTGAGCAGCGTCAGGATTTTCTGCATAATACATTTTACTCATGAAACTATTTTACCATAATTTAACGAAATATTAAATCGTTTCCAAGTAATTTGACAATACGATGTAGTTTGTCATTATTGTTTTAATCGAGAGAAACTTTTTCTATAAGATACTAGATGTTTTTAGTCCCAAAATATGCTATACTAAGATATCGAATCAGAAAGACAAACTTATGACCAACGAATTTTTACATTTTGAAAAAATCAACCGCCAGACTTGGCAATCTTTACATCGAAAGACGACACCTCCTTTGACAGAAGAGGAATTAGAATCTATCAAGAGTTTTAATGACCAGATTAGTTTACAGGATGTTACCGATGTCTATCTTCCCCTAGCCCATCTCATCCAGATTTACAAGCGTACCAAGGACGATTTGGCCTTTTCAAAAGGGATTTTCCTTCAACGTGAAAGCAAATCTCAACCTTTTATCATTGGGGTTTCTGGGAGCGTTGCCGTTGGAAAATCAACAACTAGTCGCCTACTTCAAATCCTACTGTCTCGTACACTTACAGATGCTAGGGTTGAGTTAGTAACAACTGATGGCTTTCTCTATCCCAACCAGACCTTGATTGAACAAGGGATTTTAAATCGTAAGGGATTTCCTGAAAGCTATGATATGGAGGCCCTTCTCAACTTCTTGGACCACATCAAAAATGGACAAGATGTAGATATTCCTGTCTATTCTCATGAAGTCTACGACATCATACCTGAGGAAAAACAAAGCGTCAAAGCTGCAGACTTTGTGATTGTCGAGGGGATTAATGTCTTTCAAAATCCACAAAACGAGCGTCTCTACATTACTGACTTCTTTGACTTTTCCATCTATGTTGATGCTGCAGTCGATGACATCGAGAGTTGGTATCTGGACCGTTTCTTGAAAATGCTGAGCCTAGCCCAAAACGACCCTGATAGCTACTACTATCGCTTTACGCAAATGCCGATTGGGGAAGTGGAGTCCTTTGCCCATCAGGTCTGGACCAGTATCAATCTCACAAATCTACAAAATTATATTGAACCAACTAGAAATCGTGCGGAAGTGATTCTTCATAAAACAAAGAACCATGAAATCGATGAAATTTACTTAAAAAAATAATTTTCCCTTGTCAAAACGTAAGTTTTCAGATATAATGGTATAGTTAGTAAATATGGAGGTAAGAACATTGGCAAACATTAAATCAGCTATCAAACGCGCTGAATTGAACGTTAAACAAAACGAAAAAAACTCAGCTCAAAAATCAGCTATGCGTACTGCTATCAAAGCTTTCGAAGCAAACCCATCTGAAGAACTTTTCCGTGCTGCTAGCTCAGCTATCGATAAAGCAGAAACTAAAGGTTTGATTCACAAAAACAAAGCAAGCCGCGACAAAGCTCGTCTTTCAGCTAAACTTGCTAAATAAGAAACAGTCCATAGAGGCTGTTTTTTTGTCCTCAAATAGGAAAAGGTAGAAAATGAAAATCGCAATTATCGGATATTCTGGTGCTGGTAAGTCAACTCTAGCCGAAAAGTTGTCTCACTGCTACTCAATCCCAAAACTGCACATGGACACACTCCAATTTCAAGCCGGTTGGCAAGACAGTGACCGTGAATGGATGTTGGCCGAGATGAATAACTTTCTCACCAAGCATAAAGCTTGGGTTATTGATGGTAATTATTCTTGGTGTTTCTATGAGGAAAGAATGCAGGATGCTGATCAAATCATCTTTCTCAATTTTTCGCCATTGACCTGTCTCTTTCGAGCCTTTAAACGGTATCTCACATATCGAGGTAAGGTCAGAGAAAGTATGGCAGCTGGTTGTCAAGAACAATTTAATTGGGAGTTTATCAGATGGATTCTCTGGGATGGACGGAGCAAAACTGCTAAAGAACGCTACAAGTGGGTTCAAGAAACCTATCCAGATAAAGTTATTATCCTTAGGTCTCAAAAGGAGATAGATTACTTTTTAAAGACTCATGAAAACAAAAAGAAAAACCAACGTGGATAACGTTAACACTATACGGAAGACAAATATCGTTTTTGGTGTCTATTTTCCCAAAATATTTTCTTCATTATTTACCAATCTATCCTATCTAAAACTCTGAATTCTATAGAAATGAAAAGGGACATTCACTGTCCCTTTTATCAATTTTTAGATTTTGAATATACAATAATCACAATAGCTAGATCTCAAATACTCTTTACTCATTTGGAACAAGTATAAGGGAAGACGGGTATTATATTTCGCTTTAATAAATAATAGGCAATGAAATGAGTATTATAACCTTAATCTGAAAAAATAAAGGTTTCAGCTACTAAAAATGTGCAAGAAAAGCTTGATTTCATAAACTTTACCAGCTTCGTTGCTATAACCTCGTCCCCAGTCATACCTAGCCCCAAGTAATTTCCAATTGATAGCTGGCAAAGGGCTGTCCCTCTTGATTTTGTAGTTGATAGTCTAAATGAATCTTTTGCCCATCAACTTCATAACGACTGGTTTGGATAATAAACTCCTGCATGCCCATGGGTGTAGGAATATAGGCCAAACTATCACTATCCTTTAGAAAGCGCATAATGGTCTTGGGATTGGAAAATCGGCTCATCACCAGTTCTTGACCATGAAATTTAATAACTACTTTTTCCTTTTCCTCATTATAGAAAAGCAGGTAGCTATAATCTCCCTTTTCATGCACTTCTACATCATAGAGTTGGTCAATCACTTCCAACTGTTCATCAAACTGAATCGTATTTCGCATCCGAATCTTCACATCAAGTCCTCTTTCTTGTCTCTTGTCCTACTATTTTACCAAAAAGAGCAGGATTTTGCTATAATGGTCATATGAACGAAAAAGTATTCCGTGACCCAGTTCACAACTACATCCATGTTAATAATCAAATCATCTACGACTTGATCAATACAAAAGAATTTCAACGCTTGCGCCGTATTAAACAACTAGGAACTTCCAGTTATACCTTCCACGGTGGAGAGCATAGTCGCTTCTCTCACTGTCTAGGAGTCTATGAAATTGCACGACGCATCACAGAGATTTTTGAAGAAAAATATCCCGAAGAATGGAATCCTGCCGAGTCTCTCTTGACCATGACTGCTGCCCTCCTACATGACCTAGGACACGGTGCCTACTCCCACACCTTTGAAAATCTCTTTGATACAGACCACGAAGCCATTACTCAGGAGATTGTCCAAAGTCCTGAAACGGAGATTCACCAAGTCCTGCTACAAGTCGCGCCAGATTTTCCAGAAAAGGTAGCCAGTGTCATTGACCATACCTATCCTAACAAGCAGGTCGTGCAACTCATTTCCAGTCAGATTGATGCGGACCGTATGGACTATCTCTTGCGCGACTCCTATTTTACAGGAGCTTCTTATGGGGAATTTGACCTGACTCGGATCTTACGTGTCATTCGTCCTATCGAAAATGGAATCGCATTTCAGCGCAATGGCATGCATGCCATTGAAGACTACGTCCTCAGTCGCTACCAGATGTACATGCAGGTTTATTTCCACCCTGCAACACGTGCCATGGAAGTTCTCCTGCAGAATCTTCTCAAGCGCGCCAAGGAACTCTATCCAAAAGACAAAGATTTCTTTGCACGAACTTCCCCACACCTCCTGCCATTCTTTGAAAAAAATGTGACCTTATCTGATTATCTGGCTCTGGATGATGGAGTGATGAATACCTACTTCCAGCTCTGGATGACCAGTCCTGACAAGATTCTTGCAGACTTGTCGCAACGTTTTGTCAACCGTAAGGTCTTTAAATCCATCACATTTTCACAAGAAGACCAAAACCAACTTGCCAGCATGAGAAAATTGGTTGAGGACATTGGCTTTGATCCCGACTACTATACTGCCATTCATAAGAACTTTGACCTCCCTTATGATATCTATCGTCCCGAATCTGAAAATCCTCGGACACAGATTGAGATTTTACAGAAAAATGGTCAACTGGCGGAACTCTCTAGCCTGTCTCCTATCGTTCAATCCCTTGCTGGTAGTCGCCACGGAGATAATCGTTTCTATTTTCCAAAAGAAATGTTAGACCAAAACAGCATCTTCGCAAGTATCACCCAGCAATTTTTACACTTGATTGAGAACGATCATTTTACCCCAAATAAAAACTAGAAGAGGAAATTTATGAGTATTAAACTAATCGCCGTCGATATTGACGGTACCCTAGTCAATAGCCAAAAGGAAATCACACCTGAAGTTTTTTCTGCCATCCAAGATGCCAAAGAAGCTGGTGTCAAAGTCGTGATTGCAACTGGCCGCCCCATCGCAGGTGTTGCCAAACTTCTGGACGACCTGCAGTTGAGAGACGAGGGTGACTATGTGGTAACTTTCAACGGTGCCCTTGTCCAAGAAACTGCGACCGGCCATGAGATTATCAGCGAATCCTTGACTTATGAGGATTATCTGGATATGGAATTCCTCAGTCGTAAGCTCGGTGTCCACATGCATGCCATTACCAAGGACGGTATCTACACTGCAAATCGCAATATCGGAAAATATACAGTGCACGAATCAACCCTCGTCAGCATGCCTATTTTCTACCGAACTCCTGAAGAAATGGCTGATAAAGAAATCGTCAAGTGTATGTTTATTGATGAACCAGAGATTCTCGATGCTGCGATTGAAAAAATCCCAG
Organism: Streptococcus gwangjuensis; assembly: GCF_028156745.1. GTDB lineage: Bacteria > Bacillota > Bacilli > Lactobacillales > Streptococcaceae > Streptococcus > Streptococcus gwangjuense_A. The sequence continues at coordinate 159,574 of NZ_JAODJG010000029.1, read as the reverse complement.
CAGAATTTTACGAACGCTACTCTATCAACAAGTCTGCTCCTTTCTACCTCGAACTCCTTAAAAAGAATGTAAACAAAGGTTCAGCCATCACTCACCTAGCTGAAAAACTCAGATTGACCAAAGATGAAACCATGGCTATCGGAGACGAAGAAAATGACCGTGCCATGCTGGAAGTCGTTGGAAACCCCGTTGTCATGGAAAATGGAAATCCAGAAATCAAAAAAATCGCCAAATACATCACCAAAACAAATGACGAATCTGGCGTTGCCCATGCCATCCGTACATGGGTACTGTAAGAAGATAAGAATAGACGAAACCCGCTCAGCAGAGCGGGTTTTTATATAAGTTAAACAATTGTTAATATTATCTAAATGTACAGTTACTTAAATCTTGAGAGTACAAAAACCTCCTTTTTTCTCCCAGTAAACGAGCGAGGGTTGTACAGTTACTTAAATCTTGAGAGTACAAAAACGTGAAGAAAAATCTAAGAATGAAAAATTTAGTTGTACAGTTACTTAAATCTTGAGAGTACAAAAACTATCCAACGCACAAGAGAACTATGACAATTGTTGTACAGTTACTTAAATCTTGAGAGTACAAAAACATGTTGGTTAAAGGTCAAAACTAGGTTTTGGTTGTACAGTTACTTAAATCTTGAGAGTACAAAAACACGTTTCAAGTCACAACGGTTACGATATAAGTTGTACAGTTACTTAAATCTTGAGAGTACAAAAACCTGAATTTGATAATGAATTTGATCCTAACGGTTGTACAGTTACTTAAATCTTGAGAGTACAAAAACAAAGGAAAAAGCCGGGTTGAACGTTGGGAAGTTGTACAGTTACTTAAATCTTGAGAGTACAAAAACCGATAACTAGGGCGATTAGTATGATGAGACGTTGTACAGTTACTTAAATCTTGAGAGTACAAAAACAAGCAGCCTGCATTTTCATCTGCTCCCATTGTTGTACAGTTACTTAAATCTTGAGAGTACAAAAACCAGTATTTTTGACATATATCCAAGCAATGGGTTGTACAGTTACTTAAATCTTGAGAGTACAAAAACATTGAACTCAGTCATCGCCCAAAGTGAAAAGTTGTACAGTTACTTAAATCTTGAGAGTACAAAAACCTCAAATTCGTCAATTTTGATTTTTGTTCCCTCAAAAACATTATAAAGCCTTAAATCTCACTCGTCAATACTATTCTTCCAAATATTTCAATAACATTGGATTGATTGATTCAATACAGAATTTTATTTTCATTTTGTACTGATACAAATTATTCAAAATTTTTAATGCTACTTGATCTTCTACAGATAAACTCATGTGGAGAATGTCCGAGCTAAATAAATAGGATCCAATTTTTCTTAAAGAAGTTAAAAATTCTTGTTCATCAGGCATTTGATTTATTGGATACTGATTGGTAAAGCGATCATACATAAATTCTAGAGAATAAAAATGATCAACATAATCGGAAACAATATTGATTTCCTCTAAAACTTCTTTCGTGACATGAAGATAACCTTCATTGGAAGGAAATAAAACAATATATAATGAATCGCTATGATTAGTCAGAAACTCCATTTTCTCGCAACATTCAACAAAATCATTATAGGATAGAAAATCGTCCAAATTTCGTAAGACAAGCAAAAACTTTTCAGAACTGTTTGTCGCCATAACTTCTAACATGGAAAGAAATAATAAAAACTTTATCTTATTATCTACAAATTCAAATGAAATATTTTTATCATTTGTTCCAAAGTATGGTAAAAAATTCTTTTGAATCAATTGATCCGTATTAAAATATTTTGCTTCAGTATGATAGATAATGTCATCTAATTGAAGATTCAACTTCTGATTCAATTGAAGTGAAATCCTATCTAGATTGTCATTGATATTTTCAATTTGCTCCATTATCTCAATAGAAGTAATTTTTTTCTTTAGATAACCATAAGCTACTGTCCCTTTTTTATATTCCATTTGTTCAATCAAATCATTGATATTGGATATTTGAATAACACTAAATTCTGAACGGGAAACAACTGTATCATCTATCAGTATTTTAGGCTCATTTTGTTCAAATAGAACTAAATCTTCCTCACTATATTTTTTTCCTCCAAAATACCATAATAGTATCTGCCAAATATAATACTTTAGTTGCTGATCTTGTCCCACAACTTGAGTAAATTGACCAAAACTTAATGAAATATTATCCTTGTATGGATGACTAATGTTCATTTTCATATAACTACCAACTTATTATCGCTGACTACTTCTTCTTGCTTTGTTTTTCCACCAATTATTAAAACCATTTCAGAAAATTGTTTTTCAGTCACAGCTAGCAAACGGACATTCCCACTTGGTAAATTACTCTGACTTAATTTTTTATAGAATTTACTAGCAAAACTTCGATTAGGACAGGTTCTATAATAAACAGAAAACTGCAACATTTCAAAGCCGTTTGCGATTAAGTCTTTCCGAAAATTACGATAGACTCTTTTTTCTTGATTTGTTTCCATTGGTAGATCAAAAAAACACAATAATCTCAATGCTTCATACCTCATTTCTTTAGCTCCATTCTACACTTGACACCATTGGACAGTAAAATTTGCTAGTATCCTTATCAGAGATACATTTTAGAAAGCCTTTGACATACTTATCCATTGCTACCGTTACAGAACAGGTTTCTTTACCGTAACGAATCTTTGCATTTAATGTATCTGTTAGCGCCAAGCGAAACTCGTACTTCAAATACTCTTCATCTCGTAAATTTTGATAGACCCAGACATCGATAATCTGCCGAAAAGGTTCCATTAGATCATCAACCAAGTTAAATTGATTATATTCATTCTTATGAAAAATTCCTATTAAGGGATTTAACCCATACCCAGAAATAATACGTGCCATCTGCGCTCTCATGATTGCATAACCATAATTTAGGCCAGCATTAATAACATTCGTTTCCTGTTGTGTAAGACGTACGAATTTTTTTCCAAATAATTCATTGAAATAAACTTTTGCAGCATGGCCTTCACGATTGGTTTTATCTCCATATTCAATATGGTCTTTATAGTCTGCTAATAATTGAATGCAATCAATATTTTTCTCAAACATTGCAAGAACATCTTGCTGGTTGTTTATTTTAAAATAGGTTACTATTTGCCATAATTTATCTTTTTGCTCCTGCGTCCACAATAATTGCTCCTGTAATTTTTTATAGGCTCTAAAATGGCCATTTTGAGAATGGTAAATTCCTGTAGGCAAATGCTCATTATCACAGACAATCAAGGCAATATTATACTTACTTAAAGCACTTAATAATCTTAAAGTTACAACAGTCTCCCCTCCTTCTGCCACAATAATAGAAATATCACTAAGTGGGATAACATATTCTTGACCCATTTTTTTAATTAGAAGATTATCTAACTTCAATTTCATTTTTTCACTCTGACAGACATGCACAATTCTCCAAGTCATCGTATTTTCCTCTTTCACAAAACGAAAACACCCCGCCATATATGACAGGGTGTTGAATTCGGCATGAAGCCTTATCTTTGTAGCTTCTGCAAGATTTAAGTAACTGTGCAAGGCGTCCCTTACAGTTACTATTATAATACATTGTAAAAGCATTTGCAACTCTTTTTAAAATAATTTTAAAATTTGAGTTTTGGTTTTTCACCCTCTTTTGTGATGAAATGTTTATTACCTAAAACATCTGTTTTAACTTTAAAAATGGAGATATTTGATTTATTTAATCCTTTCAAACATTGTCCTCCTTTTGCAACATTTCCAAAGATTGTTATCAATGGCTGGTTACCATCAAATTTGGCTTTATCATAAGGTTTTAGTTCTACATAATGTTTCACATTTGGCATTGTTCTAGATAAGAATCTAAAAATCTGTTTCTCGTTATTTTTCGTATCCTTAATTAAAAGCAAGTCATTTTTATATAAGGTAAATTTGAATTCTGACTGCTCGCCCACTCCTTCTTTTTCTTTAATCTCATTATATTTATCAATAGTTATAGAATAAGTCCCGGTCTTCTTTTCAAATTGTAAATCTGCATATTTTAATCCAAGCAACTCATACTTCTCCGTCTGATGATTAAAATAGACATCTGTTCTCCAAGGATTTAATTGACGTAGGATTACTTTATTTTTACTATTAGAAGGAGTTATGTTAATAAATGATTCAGGAATATTTTTATCATAATATTTTAGACTTTTAATCTCTGGTCCATTGCCTTTTTTACTGTACTTACGGATTGGTCCATTTTCTTGTCTATATTTCTCAAAAGGATTGCAAGGAACTTCTTTATTCTTCTCATTAAATTCTTTTGATGGATAAGTTCTTAGAATCTCTTCAATTACCTTTTCAAACGTCTGAGGATCTTTGTGATACATTAAGAATTTACTCTTATCTTTATTGTAAATTTTAATAAATGCATCATACCCTGCTTGGCTATAAATATCTTTAATCTTACCTAAAACATAAGTTTCTTCAGACTTATCTTTATCCAATTTCACTTTTCTTGTTGCATAAATGGTTGCATCTGAAATTTTTCTATTATATTTTGAATCCACTTGATAAGAAAATAGGATGCTATCTTCAAATTTCTTGCTACTTAATGTATCAACAAAATGGGCGTAAGGTGCTTTAAATACTAATTCTTTGTATTTATCATCAGTTAACGAAATAATTTCGCCTGTCTCTGAATCAACAAATTGATCCTCTTTATAAGAAATTAGGGGATTAGCTTGTTTTTTCCATAACCTTAATTGACTTGAAGCAGCAATAATTAAAGCATCCACAGCATGATGGTGATATGTTTCACGAGATTTTTCAAGTCCCCACTTTCTTCTTAGCTGAGAGGTAAATTGCCCACGTACTACCGAAATAGTTGTATCGAATTTATGCGCTTTATAAAAATCTTGTAGAGTATTTAGAACAACTCGAGAAGAATATCGAGTATCAACTAAATTCCGTTCGATAAACTTCTGCTTCACTTCAATTTTACTAATGTCTTCTTCCGTTAAAAGGTAATCTTTCTTTTTATTACCTAATAATTTAGAATCTTTTACATATGATTTAAACTCACGATATGACCAAGCATCATCCATACTGTCTAATGCCTGAAACGGTGTTCGCTGCCCCTTCTCCTGGTTTGCTGTAGCTAGAACCAATACTTTATTAGATAGACTATCATCAAACGATAAAGATAGAGGTAAAATATGATCAATTTCGTACTTGTACTGATTGTGAATTAAATCTGAAATTGGAATATTCTTCCCAGTATAGAGACACTTCTCTCCCTGCTGGTGCCATAAACGAATCTTAGTAGCCAATTCCTTATGCCCATGAAAAATACTATCTGGTAACTCTTTTTTCCCATTGTATTGGAATGCAGCCTTTTCCATAGCAGCATTTTTCTCATCATGGTTTGCCTTTTGACGTTTTATATAATCTTTCTTAGCATCTTCTTCGTTATTTTCTCGCGCCATTTCGATAACAATATTATCAAAGATACCATATTTTTTAGTTGCTTCGTTGATTATCTTTATGGCCTGTCTGACAGATTTTGCTACCACAGGATTATAGATTTCTTCTGTTACTTCTTTTTCATCAATATACTTAGTTCTTTTTGATGTTTCTTTAAATTTTTGTTTACCCAATCGTGTTAGAATTGCCATCTGCTCTTCTGAAGTTTCATAGAGTTCTGGTATCAACTCCATCATGAGTTTAAGAGAAAAATTATGCCATCCCTTACTAAATAGACTACTATTATTTTTTCTAAATTGAACCAATTCAAGTATTTGGTCTTGACTAAATACATCCATTAACTTTGTATTAATCGCTTCTTCTATACCTTCTCGTTCAGTATTTAGAGTTAAAATATGAGCAAGCTCATCTAGAACTTCTCTAGAAAATTCTCCAACTGGAATTGTTTCTAGCGACTGCATTTTTCGATAGACTTCAAAAGTGTGCATTTCAGGTTTATTGTTTACATCAACACGATAACCACGTATCTGATCTACTGAAGCATCAATCATTTTAGCAATGTATTTCAATAAGGTTGAAGCCCCTAATGTTTTCGCCGACTTCGCATATTCAACGATTGTTTTCTTTTGTTCCTCACTCAGTTTCTTGGTCTCTGTAGGAACTGTTAAATTATTTAAATCATTTAGCAAATTAAACTCTTGAGCAGTATAGGAAGCTTTTGAAGCCCTGTATTCATTCGGATAAAATGTACATTTACCAATTAAAATACCAAAAATATTATCTAACGTCGTACCGTCTGTTCTGAAACGTCCATAATCCGTCCGAGATTTTTCATTACCTGGCCCATGATAGTATTTTCTTTTCTCTGTAAGTATTTTTAAGTAATCTTCTATAAACTTATCCGTGATCTGATTATTAAATTCTTGCTGTTTTCTAAGAATTCGTTCAGCCTCTTTTCTATAAGCAGATGTTGAAAAAACGTTAATTAATCGGTGCTTATCGCCTTTTTCTTCAACAGTAAAATCTCCCCTTACTTGACCATATTTTTCAAAACGCTCTAGTTGGATTTGACCAGGTGTTTGTTCAGCAAGTAATTTTCTATTTTCCTCAACTGCCTTACCGTAATCAGACGATACTGCACCACCATTCTCAGAAGCATCATCTAAATAGCTAATCCCACGTCTCTTAACTATATTCTTTAATGCAATAAACAACTCTTCGGTTGTTAATGGATTATCCAATCCTTGTACACGAAGCCGATAAGGATTTAGATTAATGGACACCTTGGAAAAATCAATTAGTAAATCATAATCTTCAAATAAATCATGAAGTCGAGCACCACGATGTTTTTTTCTGCGATTCAATCGTCTAGCCTGTCTACTGTTTCTTCTTTCAACATTATTATCAGCAGTTGCAGCTGGGAAAATCCGAGAATTCGTATGGATAATCTCACCAGTATCTTTATTTAGAATACCTACACCTACTGATCCAATACCAATATCCAAACCTAAAACTAAACCGTTCATAATCAAACTCCTAACTAATTATCATATTAATTAAATTTTACCCTTTACTTCCTAAAAAATCAAATCATTATAAGCAATTACTAAAAATCTTTTACTATTATATAATTATATAAAAATTCCCCCATCTCCTTCATTCATGAAAAAACAAAAAAGCGTAATCTAACGCTTTAGGAGTTCTATTTTAACTTGAATGATTTCTACATAAAAATCAATAATTTATATGCCCCCTGCAGGAATCGAACCTGCAACTACTCCTTAGGAGGGAGTTGTTATATCCATTGAACTAAGGGAGCTAGAGAAAAACTCTGCTGAAGAAGCAGAGTTTTTTAGTCGAATTAACGACGGATTTCTTTGATACGAGCTGCTTTACCTTGAAGAGCACGCAAGTAGTACAATTTCGCACGACGTACTTTACCGTAACGAACAACTTCGATTTTTTCAACACGTGGAGTGTGGATTGGGAAGATACGCTCAACACCTACACCGTTAGAGATTTTACGAACTGTGTAGTTTTCTGAGATGCCAGCACCTTTACGTGCGATAACAACACCTTCAAAAATCTGGATACGTTCACGGTTACCTTCGACAACTTTCGCGTGTACACGAACAGTGTCACCAGGACGGAATGATGGGATATCTGTACGAAGTTGACCTTCAGTCAAGCTTTGGATTAATGGATTCATTTTATTCTCCTATCTTTGTCAATCTTGAGGATCCTTCCTCAGCGGATAAACTGTATTTTTGTGCGTCCATTACACACAAGATACAGTTTACCAAATTTCCACAAAAAAGTAAAGAAATTTATAGCAGAATTCCTAAAAAAATCGCAACCAAACCACCTAGGTAGGTCAAAGTCAGGTAAGTATAAAAGACCTTCTTATTGCTTAGCAGTCTTTGCAGTTCATCATTCAAGGTCGAAAAAGTCGTTAAACCGCCACAAAAACCCGTCGCTAAAATAGCATAAACTTCCTTAGGTTCCACATGATTGTAGAATAATCCAATCAAAAAACAACCTAAAAGATTGGCTATGAGCGTTCCGACTGGCAATTTAGAAGCTTGATTATAGCGGGAAAAGAAATACCGTACGAGTGCTCCGAAGCCACAAGCGATTGCAAGATAGACGATTACCATTTCTTCCTCCCTAGAAAATAAGCCAAGAATAGGCCTCCACCAATGCTCAAAATCAAATACATGATCAAACTAAGATAACGCCCTGTATCCAGTAGTTTTACAACATCAAGCATGAGACTGGAAAAAGTTGTCAGACCCCCACAAAAACCAGTCCCCAGTGCTAAAACCAAGCCCTTACTAGTCCCCTTATAGACCAGATAACCCTTGACAAGGTACACCAAGCAGAAAATGCCTAGATAGTTAACAAGAAGGATGCCCCAAGGAAAATCTGGACTGACTGGCAACCAAGTGGAAACAAGGTAGCGCACAAGTCCGCCCAACATGGCAGCTAGAAAAATTCCTAGCGGATAAAATTGTTCTTTTTTCATTTGATGTTTTGATCCTGATAATCACGCGAACGTTTGAGTATGTCCGAAAATGTTGCGACAATAGTCTCCTGATAGCGCTTGTCCTCTACACGACTCCTAACCTTTTCAAAGATAATTGCTTCTCTCTTGGTATCTAAAATTGGTTTACCTGAAGCCTTCTTATAAGCGACAACCCCTTCAACTAAGTGCATTCGTTCTTCTAAGAGCTTGACGATTTGGTCGTCGATTTGATCAATTTCTTGACGAATAATATCTAAATCCATACAGTCTCCTCCTTTATTTGAATTATTGTATCAAAAAGCCACCAAATAGGCTAGTAAAATCCCAACTCTCGATAAGAAAAATGCACTGATTGATTGCATCAGCGCACATTTATGCTTATCCTACTTTTGCAGCCAATTCTTCTGCAAATTGTTCCAAGCGTTCAATGTCTTCTTCCTCAGCAGAAAGATCAACTTTAACACACTCTGAACCTTTTTCTGCCCCTGTCGCTACAAAAACGCGGTCAAAGTCATCAACAGCCTTACAGAATTCATCATAGAAGGTATCTCCTGAGCCGACCACTCCGTAGATTTTACCATTCAAGTTGAGATCTGCTAGGTCTTCGTAGAAGTCCATCATCTCATCTGGCAATTCTCCATCACCATAAGTATAGGTCGCAACGATAGCGATGTCTGCTTCCAAGAAGTCTGAAGCGTCAACAGTTGTACATTCATCAACATCGACATCCAAGCCCAAGTCACGTAATTTGTCTGCTACAATATCTGCAATTTCTTCGGTATTACCTGTCATACTGGCAAATACAATTTTTGCTAATGCCATATCGTCCTCCTCAATTTATCTTTCTCCATTATATCACATCTTTTTCATTTTAAAAATAAAAATTCTTGTGCTACAATGAAATGAGAAAGAATTGAGGTTATTTATGGAAATTTGCCATCAAATTTTAGAAAAAATTAAAGAATACAACACGATTATCATTCACCGTCATATGAAACCAGACCCTGATGCCTTGGGAAGTCAAGTGGGCTTGAAAGCCTTGCTGGAATATCATTTCCCTGAAAAAAACATCAAAGCCGTTGGTTTTGATGAACCAACTCTAACTTGGATGGCTGAGATGGATCTTGTTGAAGATAGTGCCTACCAAGGGGCGCTTGTTATCGTCTGTGATACAGCGAATACTGCTCGTATCGATGATAAGCGCTATAGTCAAGGTGATTTTCTCATTAAGATTGACCACCATCCAAATGATGATATATATGGCGATCTATCTTGGGTGGACACTAGTTCAAGTAGCGCTAGCGAGATGATTGCCCTATTTGCTGAAACAACCCAACTGGCCTTATCAGATCGAGCTGCTGAGTTGCTTTTTGCAGGAATTGTTGGTGATACAGGTCGCTTCCTATATCCTTCTACAACTGCACGGACCCTCCGTCTGGCTGCCTATCTGAGAGAACATAACTTTGACTTTGCGTCTCTCACTCGCAAAATGGACACTATGAGCTACAAAATTGCTAAACTTCAAGGCTACATCTACGACCATCTGGAAGTGGATGAAAATGGTGCGGCGCGCGTTATCCTGAGTCAAGAAATCTTGAAACAATACAATGTCACCGATGCTGAAACTGCAGCCATTGTCGGTGCACCTGGACGTATTGACAGCGTCAGTCTCTGGGGAATTTTTGTAGAACAGGCTGATGGCCACTACCGTGTTCGCTTACGCAGTAAAATCCATCCTATCAATGAAATTGCCAAGGAGCATGATGGTGGAGGCCACCCCCTAGCAAGTGGTGCTAATTCCTATAGCCTAGAGGAAAACGAAATCATCTACCAAAAGTTAAAAAACTTGCTTAAAAACTGATAAAATACTTGCCAAACTTTTCTGAATCTGATAGACTAGTATGGTAACAATCTATGGCTCGCAAAGAGACCATGGCAGAAAGGAAATATTGCAAAATGAAAAAAGATATCCATCCAGAATATCGCCCAGTTGTCTTCATGGACACAACTACTGGTTACCAATTCCTTAGCGGTTCAACAAAACGCTCTAACGAAACAGTTGAGTTCGAAGGCGAAACTTACCCATTGATCCGTGTGGAAATTTCATCAGACTCACACCCATTCTACACTGGACGTCAAAAGTTCACTCAAGCAGATGGACGCGTGGATCGTTTCAACAAAAAATACGGTCTCAAATAATCAACCGCATTTATTGCTTAAAAACGTTGATACAAAGCCTTTTCCAAGAAGTTGGAATTGGCTTTTTTGTTTTTGGTACCGTCTTGGAAAACTAACCTTTTGCACTATCCAGGTAATCTACAAATTTTGTGATAGCTTTCTTCTCTCCTGCTACTGTAGAATGGCTATAAGTATCCAAGGTCATCTGACTACTTGCATGCCCTAACCTTTTGGCTGCATTGACAGGGTCAACCCCTACTTCAATCATCAAGGTAGCATGAGTATGTCTGAAACCATGAGGTGTTATCTTCTTCAAGCCATGTTTCCTGATAATGGCTATTGATAGTGCGGTAGCTGACAACCAACTCTCCTGTTAGGTACTGCATAGCGAGATTTTCAAGCATCATTTTTTCAATTTTTCGTCCAGAGAAAATCTCTTGTGAATAGGCAATTAGAAGGCGTAGAAGTGACAATCTTCAAAGGTATTCACTACTTTTTCAATAGTAAAAACGAGATGGTCTTGTGGCAAGAAAGAACTGATTTCTAGTGATAAAGTTGTTTGATTTGTGTTATAATGAATATGCATGGGATAGTCTTTCTAAATGGTTTATTGGGCAATTCTATTTTACCAAGACTATCGCAACCATGTAAAAAAGCAACGACAAATCCGTTGCTTTTTTGAAGATAAGAGACTATTGTCCCAGCCTCTTTTTCTTGATTAAAATCTATATCTAGTATATAATCAATCTATAACGTATAGATTGGAGATATATCATGGCTATAACATTATCAAAACAATACAATTTTAAACTGAATGAAGCTACTATGGAACAAGCTCGAAATATTATCAAGGAAAAGGGAATGACAATGACAGATGCTATTTCTTTATTTGTGGAGCAAATAGTCCTGGAGCAAGATTTGCCTATTAAGACGGCCGAAGATCTACATAGAGAACAGTTGATTGAGGAATTACAAGCCCAATCTGAACGTGCCTTGAGAGAATACGAGGCAGGAGAAGGTACTTCCCTAAACAATATGAGGGTACGCTATGGCTTATAACGTGATTGCTTCAAAAGAGGTCGAGGAAGCTATCGACAATATACACGACTATATAGCTACGGTACTTCTATCACCTCAATCTGCCAAAAATACTGTGGCTAAAATTTTAGACAGCTTAAAAAGTTTAGAAATTTTTCCTGAAGCAGGTTTTGACGCTGATGAGAAAATCGGAATAAAAATTAACAGCAAGTATCCAACACGAGGAAAAATTATTGACCAATATGTTTTGCTTTACTTCATCGATCAAAAACGAAACAATGTTTTTTTATCTCACTTATTCCACACTAAAAGTGACTATGTCACTTTGCTACAAAAAGACAATAAAAAAAGCTCAACTGATTGAGACAACTTTCATTATTTTATAAGCTCCGAAACCTTAATTTTTGGTACCTTTTTGGTACCGTCTTGGTTTAACAATACGGTATATATAATATTTTACAGCTTTATCCCCTTTAGAAACGTTGATTTAATAAGGATTTAAACACTATAGAGTATATCTTTGTAAAATTGGAATAAATCAATCAAGGAGAAGTCAAATATCACAAACACCTAAGTTAATAAAAATTATTGTTGACATTCTCTCTTATTTATCCTAAACTATGGATAAGGATAGGATGATGTCGGGTGACTGGTAACAGTTTGCTCAAAGGTACTTGTTTCAAGTACAGGTGAGGTACTGCCTTCAGCTTTAGGCTGTAAAGAACCCGTGCCACCACTGGTCCTATTCGTTTTACTCTTGGATTATATTCAAGAGTTTTTTCTTGTCAAAAAAATCTCAAACACCTGAGACAACTTTCTTTATTTTATAAGCTCCGAAACCTTAATTTTTGGTACCTTTTTGGTACCGTCTTGGTACCGTCTTGGTTTAACAATACGCTATATATATAATATTTTACAGCTACTTTCCCTTTAGAAACGTTGATTTAATAAGGATTTAAACATTACAAAGTATACCTTTGTAAAATACGGTCTCAAATAATGATAAAAAAGAACAGTTTCGACTGTTCTTTTTTACTTCTTTTCATGAGTCAACCACTACTATTATCTCTTTATCAATTCTCAAGCTGATGCCCAGAACTGATTTAAACGAATTTAAAAAATATCGAAAAGCAGCTTGATATTGAGAATGGTCAAGATGATTGAAACTAGGTAGCCAAGGATTGTATTCCACTTAGCATTGGTAAATTCTCCCATCACTGACTTCTTAGAGGTCAGATAGATTAAGGGGAAGATTGAAAACGGAAGAGCGATGGAAAGAAAGACCTGTGAATAGACCAACAACTGATCCAAGGTTTTTTCTTGATGTCCAAATAAGACAGCGACTATGATCACAGGAATCAAAGCAAAAATACGTGTACCGATACGGATGATCCACTGAGGCAATTTCATATGCAAGAAACCTTCCATGACAATCTGTCCTGTCAAGGTACCTGTGATAGTAGAATTTTGACCACTTGCTAAGAGGGCTAGAGCAAATAAGGTTGACAGAGTTGAGCTAGCTATTGCTCCTGCTATTGTCGAATCCTGTAAAGCATTGTACATTTGAGAGAATGCTGAAATTTCAGACGCATGACCAAAAAAGAGCGATGCTCCTAAAATGAGAAGCAAGGAATTGACAACAAAGGCTAGGGATAACTGAAGATTTGAGTCCCAGGTCATAAAACGTACAGCTTTTCGAACATCCTTTTTATCCTTATGGTTGATTTTCCTTGTTTGAGATAGGGATGAATGAAGATAAAGATTATGAGGCATGACTGTCGCTCCTACGATCCCTAAAGCCAAAGTCAGTTGACTCTCATGCCCTGGCAGGGGACTTTCAAACAAAGCCGAAGTTGGTAAATAACCACCAAAGATCCCCTGCATACTTGGATTAGATAAAGCCACCAGATAAGAAAATATTCCTAATATGGTTAAGATAAGGGTTGTAACAATAGCTTCAATCTTCTTGAAGCCAAATTTCATCAACAAAAGCAAAAGAAATACATCTAAAACTGTTAGGAGGATAGCAACCATAATCGGTATTTTAAGCAAAAGATTCAAGGCAATCGCTGAACCTAAAACCTCAGCCAAGTCTGTCGCCATTAAAGCTAATTCTACAATCACCCACAGACTATAACGGAGCCACTTAGGAGCATGATGAGCTGTTGCCTGCGCTAAATCCATCCTAGTCACAATACCGAGCTTTCCAGCCATCTGTTGTAATTGCATGGCGATGATGGATGAAATTAAAATAACAAATAAGAGACTATATTTGTAGGAAGCACCGCCAACCACACTGGTAATCCAATTCCCAGGATCCATATAACCAACTGCTACAAGGGCTCCAGGCCCTAAAAATACTTTTAGATTTTGCCAAAAATGATTGTTATTGGGAGTTTCAATAGATTGATTGATCTCAGAAAGGGAGACCTTTTTATAAGAAGACATAGGAATATTCACTTTCTAATCAAGTCTTTACCTAGTTTATTAATGAAGTTTTTGAAAATACAATGAAAATAGTTTGTCCATTTCCATTTTATTCTTATTATATCACATTTTGGAACGATTCTTAAAGAAAGCATGATAGTTGAAATAAGCAACACCAGTATTGCAAAAGCCAGCGTTTTCTGACGCTGGCTTTTTAACTGTGAAAATTCTTTCTCAACTAGATTGCTTCTGTAACAAAACTACGGCTTTCCAATACTTTAAGCATGGCATTAGCTGTATCTAGGGCTGTAAAGAGGGGCACTCCGTGTTCAATGGCTGAACGACGGATTTGCTCACCATCTTCATCAGCAGTTCGTTTGGTTCCAACTGTATTAATGATAGCTTGAATTCTTCCTTTACGAACAAAGCTTGGAATATCCTTATCGTCATCACCAATCTTACCAACAGGTTGGGCTTGCAATCCATGACTGGCAAAGAAGGCTGCTGTCCCTTCTGTCGCGAGGATTCCATAGCCAATATTTTGGAAACGACGAGCCAAGTCCAAAGCTTCTTCTTTGGCATCATCAGCGATGGTAAATACAACGTTACCAAAGGTTGGCAAGTGTAGGTAAGAAGCTTCAAAAGCTTTATAGAGAGCTTTTTCCAAAGTCGTATCAGAACCCATAACTTCACCTGTTGACTTCATTTCAGGACCGAGTAAGCTGTCTACCTTAGCTAGTTTCGTAAAGGAGAAGACAGGTGCCTTGATATGAACGCGAGTGCTTTCAGGGTAAAGTCCATCTTGGTAGCCAATTTCTTCAAGGTTATCACCAAGAATGAGCTTAGTCGCCACCTGAGCCATAGGGATATTGGTTACCTTAGAAAGGAATGGCACCGTACGGCTGGCACGAGGATTGACCTCGATGACATAGACTTTTTCATCTTTGATGACAAACTGGATGTTCATCATTCCAAGGCAGTTAAGACCGATTGCTAGGCGTTTCGTGTAGTCTGCGATGGTTTCTTGCACCTTTTGCGACAAGGTTTGTGGTGGGTAAACGGCCATTGAGTCACCTGAGTGGACACCGGCACGTTCGATATGCTCCATGATACCAGGGATGAGAACATTTTCCCCGTCTGAGATGGCATCAACTTCACACTCCTGACCAACAATGTAAGAATCGACAAGAACTGGGTGGTCTGGACTAGCCTTAACAGCAGTTCGCATGTAAGAACGAAGGTCTTCTTCGTTTTCAACGATTTCCATAGCACGTCCACCAAGTACATAAGATGGACGGACAAGAACTGGGAAGCCAATCTTACGAGCTGCAAGAACTGCTTCTTCTTCATTGGTAGCCGTTTGTCCTGGTGGCTGTGGAATATCCAAATCTTTAAGAGCTTGCTCAAAGAGGTCACGGTCTTCAGCTCGGTCTAGGTCAGCAACCTGTGTACCAAGGATGGTCACACCTGCTTTTGCCAATGGCTCCGCAAGATTGATGGCTGTTTGACCACCGAACTGAACAATAACCCCTTTTGGTTGCTCCAAGTCAATGACATTCATAACATCTTCGAATGTCAATGGCTCAAAGTAAAGCTTATCTGATACAGAGAAGTCTGTAGAAACGGTCTCTGGGTTTGAGTTCATGATGATGGCTTCGTAGCCAGCAGCCTGGATAGCCTTAACCGAGTGAACAGTTGCGTAGTCAAACTCAACCCCTTGACCGATACGGATTGGACCAGAACCCAGAACTAGAACGGATTCCTTATCAGACTTGATAGACTCATTTTCCCAACCATAGGTTGAATAGAAGTATGGTGTTTCAGAGTCAAACTCTGCCGCACAGGTATCAACCATCTTGTAGACTGGGACAATCTTGTTTTCCAAACGAAGTTGACGAACTTGGTCAGCTGTTGTTTCCCAGAGTTCAGCAATCTTACGGTCTGAAAATCCATTAAGTTTGGCAGTTTTCAAAACGTCTAGATCTTGTGGATGAGCGCCCAATTCTTGCTCAATTTCAAAGATGTGCAAGAGTTTATCAAGATAGAAGATATCAATCTTAGTCAATTCAGCAATTTCTTCTGGTGTGTAGCCACGGCGAATGGCTTCTGACACATAGAAGAGACGGTCATCTTGGGCTTTGACAACCTTTTCAATCAAGGCATCATCAGAAACTGCTGCAAGTTCAGGCATTTCATTGTGGTGCACCCCAATTTCAAGGGAGCGGCAAGCCTTAAGAAGAGATTCCTCGATGTTACGACCAATCGCCATGACTTCTCCAGTCGCCTTCATTTGAGTACCGAGACGGCGCTCACCCTTTTCAAACTTGTCAAATGGGAAACGTGGAATCTTGGCAACTACGTAGTCAAGGGCAGGCTCAAACATGGCATAGGTTGAACCTGTAACTGGGTTGATAACCTCGTCCAAGGTCAAGCCAACTGCAATCTTGGCAGCCAATTTTGCAATCGGATATCCTGTCGCTTTAGAGGCAAGGGCTGAAGAACGCGATACACGAGGGTTTACTTCGATAACATAGTACTTAAAACTGTGTGGGTCAAGGGCCAGCTGAACATTACATCCACCTTCAATCTTAAGGGCACGAATAATGCTCAAGCTTGCGTCACGAAGCATTTGGTTTTCATAGTCTGACATGGTTTGGGCAGGGGCAAAGACAATGGAATCCCCTGTGTGAATCCCAACCGGGTCAAAGTTTTCCATGTTACAAACAACCAAAGCATTGTCAGCTGAGTCACGCATCACTTCGTATTCGATTTCCTTGAAACCTGCAATAGAACGCTCAATCAAACATTGGGTAACAGGTGACAATTTTAATCCATTTTCAGCGATTTCACGCAATTCTTCCTCATTGGCACACATACCACCACCAGTACCTCCTAGGGTAAAGGCTGGACGGACGATGACTGGGTAACCAATTGTTGCTGCAAAGGCAACAGCTTCTTCGACTGTGTTGACAATTTCAGATTCTGGAATTGGTTGGTTGAGCTCTTCCATTAATTGTTTAAAGAGGTCACGGTCCTCCGCTTGGTCAATGGCAGATAATTTGGTACCCAGAAGTTCAACCCCAAGCTCATCGAGGATACCATTTTTAGACAATTCCATGGCCATATTGAGACCAGTTTGTCCACCAAGGGTTGGCAGCAAGGCGTCGGGACGCTCCTTACGGAGAATACGTGTCACAAACTCAAGTGTAATCGGCTCAATATAAACCTTATCAGCAATTTCCTTGTCCGTCATAATAGTTGCAGGGTTTGAGTTCACCAAGACAACTTCATAACCTTCCTCTTTCAAAGACAAGCAAGCCTGGGTCCCAGCGTAGTCAAACTCAGCAGCCTGACCAATAATAATCGGACCAGAACCAATCACCATAATTTTTTGAATATCAGTACGTTTAGGCATAGTTTATGATACAAAGCCCGTAAAGAAGACAGTGAAAATAGGAAACTCGATGCAGACGCCTTCAGCGTCAAGACGATGTTTATCTTTTTCACACAGTTCTTAGGGCGTGTTCACTTCCGCGAACAATGTATCTTCTCCTTTCTATTCGGCAACTCTCGGGTTGCCATTAAATAAATTCTCCGACGAGCTTTTACTCGTTCTTAGTTTGATTGTTTAAAAGCTTCCATCATCTCGATAAATTCGTCAAATAGGTAGCTAGCGTCGTGTGGACCAGGGGCTGCATCTGGATGGTATTGAACAGAGAAAGCAGGTTGATATCTGTGACGCACACCTTCAACTGACTTGTCATTGATTTCTTCGTGGGTGATAATCAAGTGTTCTGGCAAATCCTCACGGCTAACTGCATAACCATGGTTTTGACTTGTAAAATCCACACGTCCGGTAGCAATTTCGCGTACCGCATGGTTGAATCCACGGTGACCAAATTTCATCTTGTAGGTCTTAGCCCCGTTTGCCATAGCAAAGAGTTGGTGTCCCATACAAATACCAAAGATTGGAATTTTTCCTTGCACACCACGAATCATGTCCAGTGCTTGTGGAACATCTTCTGGGTTACCTGGACCGTTTGACAACATAACTCCGTCAGGATTGAGATGAAGAATTTCTTCAGCCGTTGTCGAATACGGAACAACCGTCACGTTACAGTTTCGTTTAGAAAGTTCACGTAAGATTGAGTGCTTGAGACCAAAGTCCACTAGCACCACGCTCAAACCTACTCCTGGAGCTGGATAGGATGTTTTAGTAGAAACCTGCTTAATATTATCTGTCGGCAATACTGTTGCTTGGAGCTGGTCAGTCACATGATCCATACTATCTCCAACATGAGTCAAGGTTGCTCGCATAGTACCATGCTTACGAATAATCTTGGTAAGTGCACGCGTATCAATCCCTGAAATACCAGGAATTTTCTTGGCTTTCAAAAATTCATCCAAGGTCATTTGGTTGCGCCAGTTGCTTGCTCTACGCGCTTCTTCGAAAACAACAACTCCCTTACAAGTTGGAATAATAGATTCGTAATCATCACGGTTGATTCCATAATTTCCTACCAAAGGATAAGTAAAGGTCAAGATTTGTCCATTATAAGACTGGTCTGTAATGGATTCTTGGTAGCCGGTCATACCTGTATTAAAGACGATTTCGCCTGTTACATCAATATCTGCTCCGAAGGCCTTACCTTCAAAAACTGTGCCATCTTCTAGTACTAGAAGTCTTTTTGTCATATTTTCACCTCTCGTGGACGCTCACTGGCGTCTTTTAACGTCTTGTGTTTTAGTTGGCGTTTCTACTCGCCAGTACGGATTCTAAGATTGCCATTCGAACAAAGACACCATTGGTCATTTGTTGTACAATCCGTGATTTTGGTGCTTCAACCAAGTGATCTGCAATTTCTACATCACGATTGACTGGAGCTGGGTGCATGAGGATTGCTGTTTCTTTCAAACGGTCATAACGTTCTTGAGTCAGGCCATGTTGGGCATGGTAGTCTTCTTTTGAAAAGACAGCTCCACTATCATGACGTTCATGTTGCACACGGAGAAACATCATGACATCCACCTGATCAATGATTTCATCAATGGTTACAAACTGTCCATAGTCTGCAAACTCTTGACTTCTCCATTCCTCAGGTCCAGCAAAATAAAGTTCAGCTCCTAAGCGTTTCAAAATCTGCATATTGGATTTGGCAACGCGTGAGTGGTCTAAGTCACCTGCAATAGCAACCTTGAGACCCTCAAAGTGACCAAATTCCTCATAAATAGTCATCAAATCAAGCAAGCTCTGGCTAGGGTGTTGGCCCGAACCATCTCCACCATTGATGATGGAAGTCGTAATCGTTGAACTTGCAATTAACTCTCTGTAGTAGTCAACCTCTGGGTGGCGAATCACACAGACATCCACTCCTAAAGCAGACAGAGTCAAAATGGTATCATAAAGTGTCTCACCCTTATTGACTGAACTAGTCTTCACATCAAAGTCAAGTCGCTCCAATCCCAGTTTAATCTCTGCTACTTCAAAAGACTTATGTGTTCGTGTAGAATCCTCAAAGAAGAGATTGGAAACAATCGGATGGTCATCATAGGGAAGCTGAGCTCCGTTTTTAAACTCAATTCCTCGCTTGATCAATTTCATTACCTGATCGACAGTGAGGTCTTCCATGGATACCACATGGTTCAATGCTTGTTGATTTTCTGACATGGCTACTCCTTTAGCTTTCTAAGCTTCTTCAGTAATCAGAACTCTGTCTTGGCCATCAAGTTCTGCCATCTCTACGATGATTTCTTCAGAACGACTGGTTGGAATATTCTTCCCAACGTAATCTGGACGGATTGGCAATTCTCTATGTCCACGATCGACTAGAACTGCTAAACTCACGCGCGCAGGACGACCATGACCTACAATATTATCAATAGCAGCACGGATAGTACGACCTGTATAAAGCACATCATCCACCAAGATAACTTCACGGCCTGTCACATCAACAGAAATCAAAGAAGTATCTTCTCCGCTTTTAACATCATCACGGAAAGGTTTGGTGTCCAATTCCACAACAGGAACTGAAAGATTTTCTAGTTGCTCCAAACGTTCTTGGATACGGTGGGCGATAAAGACACCACGAGTTTTAATACCAGCCAAGACGATTTTATTCAAATCTTTGTTGCGCTCGATAATCTCATAAGTAATACGCGTAATCGCTCGTTTGACGGTCAATTCGTCTACAACTTCTTTTGTCTTCATGACAAACCTCCAAAAAGAAAAGTCTCCTTAAACAAGGAGACTTGAAATGTATAGCCAAGCGAGCCCTACTGCAAACAGTATAGACTTCACCCTTCTACTTTATCGCGCTCCTTGCCTGCCTCACGGGACAGGTTTAAAGGAATATTTAATTATCAATTACTATAGCACAAAGCGGGCCTAAAATCAAGCAAAAACTTTTGATGATCCATCTTATAAATTGCTAAAATCATATAACTGTGGGTACTGGTCACACTCTGGATTTTTAGGATGACAAATGGCTCTTCCAAAATAAATCATGGCCTGATGGGCTGCTAACCACTGCTCCGGTGGCAAGATATCCATGACCCGCTTTTCCACCTCAAGTGGTGTCGCTGACTTTTTGACGATATCGTGGTGTTTACATATACGCTCTACATGAGTATCCACTGCAAAAGCTGGAATTCCAAACCCCACACTCATGACAACATTAGCTGTCTTGCGACCAACACCTGCCAAACTCTCCAATTCCTCACGTGTTTGAGGGACTTGGCCATCGAAATCGTCTAGTAACTGTTGGGCACATTTTTTAAGGAATTTAGCCTTGTTCCGATACAGTCCCAAACGAGAAATGTGTGAAGCAATCTCACCCTCTGTCGCCACAGACATGGCTTGTGGCGTTGGAAAGGCAGCAAAGAGACCTGGTGTAGCCTTATTTACCGCTGCATCCGTTGTCTGGGCTGATAACATGACCGCAACCAAGAGTTCAAAATGATTGGTAAAATCAAGACTGGGCTTGGCATCTGGAAAAAGAGCAATGATTTCTTCTAGCACTTTTCGTGCTCGTTTTTTTGACAAGACCATTATTCGTCTCCATCAAATAGTCCTTGTAAGCCAGCAAAAGGACTGTTTTCTTCTTTCTTAACTGCCTGTTGGGCTTGGTATTCTTCCTCAGTCATGATTTGCCAGTCATTTCCTGAAACAAATCCTTGACCAGCTTCTTCTTCAGCCGTCAAGACCTTGATAGGAATGTTGAGAAGGATGTTATCTGACACGCTCTCAGCAAGGTCAAGTTCTCCATTTTCGATAGGCAAGACCAAATCATCATCTAGAACTTCTTGGTCTAGCTGGTTAGTTGCGCCTTCCATGAAAACTTCCGTTACTGGATAAGATTCAATTAACTCAACTGGCTCCATACTGCGACTTGAGGCAAGAACAATGGTATAAGATAGTTGATAATCTAAGAAATACATACGGTCTTCGTACTGTACTTTCCCAACAGCAAGGATATCTTTTACATCTAAAATTTCTTGATTACGTGCACGCAGGTCTGCGGCTAGGTCTAACGTTTGTTCAAAATGCAAGCCCTCAGACTGCTTACGAATTTCTTGAATATTTAATTTCATACTTCCTCCATCAAGATGTACTCTCTTGATTATACCATGAAAAGTCTACAAATCAGCATACCAAACTTTGTAATTAAAATTCAATTTTTTAACATATTTACTATGACATTTTTGTTTTTTAGTGCTATACTATAGGCAATAATACATCAGAGCAAGGAGGATGCTCACATGGAAGACAAAGAACTCATTACTAATGCAACCCAACTCCTATCCGAGTTAAATAAAAGTTTCCAAAGCTGCAAACAGGGTAGGGCAGATGATATTCGACTGCAAGAGCTGCTAAATACTACTCTGCAAGAGCTCAAAAAAGCGGAAAAGTTGGACAACAGTATCTTAATTGACCTTGAGAAATTTTACCAACGTACCAGTCTTCTGATAGGTCTCGGTAGCCTAAAACTAAACGATCAAGCACGTACCGCTTGGCGCAACTATGACAAGTTCCATTACGAGCATGTCAAACACGTGCTAACTCTCTATGGACCTGTTTTCGGATTTTAGAGATTAGAATTGTCAGTTTTCTGTTGACAAAATTTCCTAAAAGGTATAGGATAAAGGTACTAATACTCGGAGGTAAGGGAGACATGAACAACTAAGTCTATCAAATAAAGAACCTTTATTTAGTAGATCTTGTTTTTGTCTCTTTTTGTGTGCTCTTTTATGCTCTTTTTCTGGCATTTTATACTCAATGAAAATCAAAAAGCAAACTAGGAAGCTAGCCACAGGTTGCTCAAAACACTGTTTTGAGGTTGTAGATAAGACTGACGAAGTCAGTCACATATATACGGTAAGGCGACGCTGACGTGGTTTGAAGGGATTTTCGAAGAGAATTAATAGAGTTTTTTGACATAAACTTTGGCTCTACTAGGTAAAGTAGAGCTTTTTGTTATGCACTATGAACATTCTAGAAAGGACAATTATATGATAAAAATCAATCACCTGACCATCACACAAAACAAAGATTTACGAGACCTTGTCTCTGACTTAAACATGACCATACAAAACGGAGAAAAGGTAGCTATTATTGGCGAAGAAGGAAATGGCAAATCAACCTTGCTTAAAACTTTAATGGGGAAAGCTTTACCTGATTTCACTATCAAGGGAGACATCCAGTCTGACCATCAATCACTAGCATACATTCCTCAAAAACTCCCCGAGGAGCTGAAAAAGAAAACTCTACACGACTACTTCTTTTTAGATTCTATTGATTTAGACTACAGTATCCTCTATCGTTTGGCTGAAGAATTGCATTTTGATAGCAATCGTTTCGCTAGCGACCAAGAGATTGGCAGTCTATCAGGTGGCGAAGCTTTGAAAATTCAGCTCATCCATGAGTTAGCCAAACCCTTTGAGATTCTATTTTTAGATGAACCTTCAAATGACTTGGACCTTGAGACGGTTGATTGGCTAAAAGGTCAGATTCGCAAGATTCGGCAAACCGTTATTTTCATTTCCCATGATGAAGACTTTCTTTCTGAAACGGCTGATACTATTGTCCACTTGCGACTGGTCAAGCACCGGAAAGAAGCGGAAACGCTAGTAGAGCACTTAGACTATGATAGCTATAGCGACCAGAGAAAGGCTAATTTTACCAAACAAAGCAAGCAAGCTGCTAACGACCAAAGAGCCTACGATAAAATCATGGAAAAACATCGGCGAGTCAAGCAAAATGTAGAAACTGCGCTTCGAGCTACTAAAGATAGTACTGCCGGTCGCCTATTGGCTAAAAAGATGAAAAATGTTCTCTCTCAAGAAAAACGCTACGAAAGGGCAGCTCAGTCCATAACCCAAAAACCACTTGAAGAAGAACAAATCCAACTTTTCTTTTCAGAAATACAAACATTACCGGCTTCTAAAGTCTTAATACAACTGGAAAAAGAAAAATTGTCCATTGGCGACCGAGTTTTGGCTCAGGAACTACAACTAACTGTCCGTGGGAAAGAAAAAATCGGTATCATCGGCCCAAATGGTGTTGGAAAATCAACTCTGTTAGCAAAGTTACAGCAACTTCTTAATGATAAAAGAGAGATTTCCCTTGGTTTTATGCCACAAGATTACCATAAAAAACTGCAATTAGATTTATCCCCAATCGCCTACCTCAGCAAAACTGGGGAAAAAGAGGAACTGCAGAAAATCCAATCTCACTTAGCAAGTCTCAATTTCAGTTATCCAGAAATGCAACATCAAATTCGCTCCTTATCTGGCGGGCAACAGGGAAAACTCCTGCTTTTGGATTTAGTCTTGCGCAAACCAAACTTTCTCCTACTGGATGAACCTACACGAAATTTTTCTCCCACTTCTCAACCCCAAATCAGAAAACTCTTTGCCACCTATCCTGGTGGTCTCATCACTGTTTCGCATGACCGTCGTTTCTTAAAAGAAATCTGTTCGACCATCTATCACTTGACAGAACACGGTTTGGAGCTAGTTAATTTAGAAGATTTATAAATTTGCAACATAGCAAAAATCCAGAGACGACCTCTGGATTCTTTTTTACATATGTTTTAAACGTTCAATCCGTTCTGAGATAGGTGGGTGGGTATAAAAGAGTTTTTGGAACCCTCCCCCTTTCTTGGGATCATTGATATAAAGTGCACTGCTGGCATCATCAACAGGACGACTCATCGGTTTACTGTTGTCTAACTTGCGTAGAGCATTAATCATCCCTTGAGGATTGCGAGTCAACTCAACACTAGAAGCATCCGCTAGGAATTCCCTCTGACGAGAAATAGCTAGTTGTACCAAGGTGGCAGCAAGAGGTGCCAGTACAATAGCTAGTAGAGAAACTACGAGCATAATGATTTCTAAGCCATTTCCATCTCGGTCATCATCACTTCGTCTGCGACCTGCTCCACCCCACCACATCATACGACCTGCCATGCTAGAAAGCATGGTGATAGCACTAGCAAGAGCAACAGCAATAGTCGAAATACGGATATCGTAATTACGAATATGACTGACTTCATGTCCCATAACAGCTTCTAGTTCTTCACGATTCATGATAGCTAGGAGACCTGACGTCGCAGCAACCGCTGCGTTTTGAGGGTTAGAACCTGTCGCAAAGGCATTTAAGGCTGGATCATCAATGATGAAAACACGAGGCATAGGAATCTGAGCCACCATAGCCATATCTTCCACTACATGATAGAGGTCTGGTGCCGTTTGCTCATCAACCTCACGCGCTCCATTCATGGACATGACGATCTCTGTCGATTGAAAAATCATGGACAAGGCATAGATAAAGCCGATAATCAGTGCGATAACCAAACCACCAAACCCAGATCGCATAAAGAGGTAGCCAACCGCATAGCCAACAAGAGCTAAGAGTAGGAAAAATACCAGCAATAAAATCCAGGTTCTTCGTTTATTGCTTGCAATTTGATCAAACAACATCTTAGTCACCTAAACCGCTAAAATCAACCTTAGGAACTGCCTTTTCCTCTTCTGGAGTTTGAAGGAAATCTGCTGCTTTAAATCCAAACATTCCAGCGATGATATTGCTTGGGAAAGTTTCTAATTTTACATTGTAGTTGCTGACAACACTGTTGTAGAGTTGACGAGAGTAAGAAATTTTATTTTCTGTGTTTGTCAACTCCTCTTGCAATTTAACAAAGTTTGCACTAGCTTTCAAATCTGGATAGCTTTCTGCAACTGCAAAAATTCCTGAAACCTGACGAGTGAGGGCATCACTAGCTTTCATAGCTTCTGCTGGTGAAGTCGCTGCCGCCACTTGGTTACGTAGTTCTGCCACCTTTTCAAGGGTAGAACCTTCATATTTGGCATAACCTTTTACAGTCTCAATCAAGTTTGGCAAGAGGTCATTTCGACGTTTCAATTGAACATCAATCTGACTCCAAGCCTCCTTTGTTTGCATACGATTCTTAACCAAACCGTTATAGCTAACAATCACAAAAATCACAATAAGAGCTAAAACTCCAAGAATAATCCAAGTCATTATATAAGTCCTTTCTGCTTTTAGATTAGTACCAGTATATCAAATTTTTAATGATTGTGGTAAAATAAGATGATACTAAAGAAGGAAAAAACTATGAAACCAGAAACATTTTACAACTTGCTTGCCGAGCAAAATCTTTCACTTTCGGACCAGCAAAAAAAACAATTTGAACGTTATTTTGAGCTCTTGGTTGAATGGAATGAAAAGATTAATTTAACAGCCATTACGGACAAAGAAGAAGTTTATCTCAAACATTTTTACGATTCGATTGCACCTATTCTTCAAGGTTTGATTTCCAATGAGAATATCAAACTTCTTGATATCGGAGCCGGGGCAGGATTTCCAAGTCTGCCGATGAAAATTCTCTATCCTCAGTTAGATGTAACCATCATTGATTCACTCAATAAGCGCATCAACTTCCTCCAACTTTTGGCTCAAGAGCTGGATTTGGACAATGTTCATTTCTACCATGGACGTGCAGAAGACTTTGCACAAGACAAAAACTTCCGTGCTCAATATGATTTTGTAACAGCTCGTGCGGTTGCCCGCATGCAGGTTTTATCTGAATTGACAATTCCTTACCTCAAAGTTGGCGGGAAACTACTAGCACTCAAAGCCAGCAATGCCCCCGAGGAATTGTTAGAAGCCAAGAATGCCCTCAACCTCCTCTTCAGTAAGGTCGAAGACAATCTCAGCTACGCTCTACCTAATGGAAATCCGCGCTACATCACAGTGGTAGAAAAGAAAAAAGAAACACCAAATAAATTTCCACGTAAGGCTGGCATGCCCAATAAACGCCCGCTTTAAATTTTTACTAAAAAATGATTTACAAAGTTTACAATTTTTGCTATACTATCACAAGCAAAGGTTTTTAATGTCATCCCGTGAGGTGACGAAGACGCAGAAATACTTGAAACTCTTTAAAGTCTAGATTTTAGAGAAGTCTTACTCTGAGGGCCTATTGCTGTAAAATAATGGGCTCTTTTTTGATGCCCAAAAGTGAGGTTTATATGAAACAAGAATCAACTGTTGATTTGTTACTAGACGTTGACCAACGTCCTTCGGCTGGAAAAGGAATTCTCCTTAGCTTCCAACACGTTTTCGCCATGTTTGGTGCGACCATCTTGGTACCACTGATTTTGGGAATGCCTGTATCTGTTGCCCTTTTTGCTTCAGGTGTAGGAACACTCATCTATATGATTTCAACTGGTTTTAAAGTTCCCGTTTATCTAGGTTCTTCATTTGCCTTTATCACAGCTATGTCCCTAGCTATGAAAGAAATGGGTGGTGATGTATCTGCTGCTCAAACAGGGGTTATCTTGACTGGTTTAGTCTATGTCCTTGTGGCTGCAAGTGTTCGTTTTGCAGGTACAAAATGGATTGATAAACTCTTACCGCCAATAATCATCGGACCTATGATCATCGTTATCGGTCTTGGCCTTGCAGGTTCAGCTGTTACCAACGCTGGTCTTGTAGCGGATGGGAATTGGAAAAATGCTCTTGTAGCAGTTGTTACTTTCTTGATTGCTGCCTTTATCAATACAAAAGGAAAAGGCTTCTTACGAATCATTCCATTCCTCTTTGCCATTATCGGTGGTTACCTCTTCGCACTAACTCTTGGTTTGGTTGACTTTACACCAGTTCTTAAAGCTAACTGGTTTGAAATCCCTGGTTTCTACTTGCCATTTAGCACAGGTGGTGCCTTTAAAGAATACAATCTTTACTTTGGTCCAGAAACCATCGCTATCTTGCCAATCGCTATCGTAACAATTTCTGAACATATCGGAGACCATACTGTTTTGGGTCAAATCTGTGGTCGTCAATTCTTGAAAGAACCAGGTCTTCACCGTACTCTTCTTGGTGACGGTATCGCAACTTCTGTTTCTGCCTTCCTTGGTGGACCAGCCAATACAACTTACGGAGAAAATACAGGGGTTATTGGTATGACTCGTATCGCTTCTGTCTCAGTTATCCGTAACGCTGCCTTTATCGCGATTGCCCTTAGCTTCCTTGGTAAATTCACTGCCTTGATTTCAACTATTCCAAATGCTGTACTTGGTGGTATGTCAATCCTTCTCTATGGGGTTATCGCAAGCAACGGTTTGAAAGTTTTGATCAAAGAACGTGTTGATTTCGCTCAAATGCGTAACCTAATCATCGCAAGTGCTATGTTGGTCCTTGGACTTGGAGGAGCTATCCTTAAACTCGGTCCAGTTACCCTTTCAGGTACTGCCCTATCAGCCATGACAGGAATCATTTTGAACTTGATCTTACCATATGAAAACAAAGACTAAACGTCTTGAAACAAAAAGTCCGCTCAGACAACTGAGCGGACTTTTTTGATTCTTAAGTCCCCCAAGCAACCAATAGATAGATCAGGCTAGAACCAAACATATCTGCTAAAGCATGCATGAGAAAGAATGGAAGAAGATTTTTTATTTTATATTTGTATAAGAAATAATAGAATAAGCCATAAACTACACCGATTACCAAAGCCCATACTAATCCTTGATAGGTGTGGAAGGAAATACGAATAATCGTAGAATAAAGCAAAACCAACCACTTGTGTTTTTCCTTCACTGAAGTTAACAAACCTAGAAAGAAAAACTCTTCATAAAATCCATTAAGCAAGGCATAGGCAATCACTATCGGACTGAGAGCTAAAAACTTACCTATTATTTGCGTGAAATCTATATAGGCAAAAAGGTCTGGATTAAAGTAATTATATTTACCAGTGAGAGTTGTAACCAAGTCTCCAAACAGTCCCACTAAAGCAAATATAAATGGAACCCAAAAGATAGTGGACCAATTCCAGCGAATAGGAAGCTGTTTAAAATCATAATTTCGAATCAAAAGATAGAGTAAGGTCACAGTTAGTAATATAGCTTGCAGGGTAAAATTACTAAAATAAGCAGCACCTTCGCTTGCAGCCTGTCTAACTGTCCCTACTGTACTTGATACACCCGTTGGAAACGTATTTGCTAAAAATAGCTCGGTTGAACGAATTATAAACTGACCAAACATTATGATCGTAATAATCACAATGTCAAACCATCTCAAGTATTTTAGAGGTTTAGATGGATGTATTCTTTTAAAAATGTTCATATTTTCTCCAGGTATTCTATACTCATATAAATATTTTAAGAAAAAAGGCTTAAACTTTTATAAAATTTCATTAATTCATTTAGATTCAAAAGCTTTTATTAGCAAAAATAACCCCTCTTTAAGAGTGGTTATCATATACTTTCATTTTTTGTTTATTTCTCTAACAATAAATCTTTCAAAGAAATCAGGGTTACTGCAAATAAAATCATTGCCATGCCAAGAAAATCAATGGGATAAAATTGTTCATTCATGATCAGGAAAGCAAAGAAAACTGCAGAGATTGGCTCAATCGAAGCCAACAAACTTGACTTGACCGGTCCTATCAGACTGGCTCCTTTTAGAAAGGCTGTATAGGCAAAAACAGTCCCGATAAGAATAATGCCCGTAAATGCAAAGAGAAAATCAAGACTAGTTGGAATGGTAGCCTGTAGAACTCCTGTAAAAGGAAGGGCGACCAAACCAGCTATGACCATTCCCACACCAATGACCAAACTGCTCCCCCACTTCTTAATCAAGGATATGGGCAAAATGATATAAAGTGCGTAAGTCAGAGCAGAAAAGAGACCCCAGAACAGGCCTGCAGGTGTCATGGATAACTGGTCCAACTGCCCATGAGTTGCGATCAAGAAGGTCCCTCCAATGGCTAATATGATGGAAACAATCTCTCCCAGTGTCGGCGCCACCTTATCCTTGATACAGCTATAAATCAAAATCCCGACAGGACAAACATACTGAAGTACCGTCGCGGTTCCTGCATTGGTTTCCTGAATAGCAGTTAGATAGGCAAATTGATTGAGAAAAAGTCCAATCAAAGCAAAAATGAGAAGAGACAGCAAACTCTTTCTATCCTTTAAAAAGGCCAGCATTCTATCCTTTGCAGTAGCATAAGCCAAGACCATGAGAATCCCACCGGCGATTAAAAGTCGTAAGTTAGTTAAAACCAGAGACGAAATTCCATGTGCCATCAGGTATTGGCCACTCGTTCCTGACAAGCCCCAAGCAATGCCAGCTACAACTATTAATAAAGTCCCTTTTAAACTGTTTGACATGTCTCTCCTTACTCTTCTTTGCGAATCAAGTCCATTACTTGATTGCGGTCTACAATCCATTGAGCCCTCTCATCCTTTTCATAGGTCCGATTCGATAGGAAAATAGCCGCTTCTTGCTTCTGGCGATTCCACATGATAAAGGTACCTGTATAGCCCGTATGGTCTAGCCAATCTCCTTCCAAATTCCATGCCAAAGAACGTTCCTTGTCATCCAAAGGTGAAAAATTTTGACTCAAGTCTCTTGCAAAATCATCTGCTAAATAGTGTTGCAAAAAGATTTGTAAATCCTTTACAGTCGAAAATAAACCAGCACTACCTGCATGTCTGCCCAGGAGACGAGCCTTGGGATCATGTACCAAACCTGCCTCTACACCTCTGACTGTTGGAACAGCAAGCCCAACAGGTCCAAATTGGGTTTCCGTCATTCCCCAAGTTTTAAAAACTTGCTCCTGTAAAATCACATCCAAGTCCTGATCAAAGATTCTTTCCAAAATAAAGCCTAAAAATAAAAAATGGACATCCGAATAAAGAAAGGCTGGCTGATTGCGTCTCTTGAGATGAAACATCGCTTCCTTTAATTCTGAGGCTGTTAAACGATTACGATTGGTAATAAAAGGATCAAGATTTGTAGCATGGGTTAAGAGCTGGCGAATAGTGATATCTGGATAATCACTCTCAGCTAAAAAATCTGTCACAGGTCTGTCAATATCTAATTGACCTTTTTCCCACAAAAAGATAAAAACTGTCCCAACCCCAACAACCTTGCTGACACTGGCTAGGTCATAAAGCAGTCCTGTCTCAGTATCCAAGCCATGCTCTGGATCACTCTGGCCTAAATAGAACTCCGTCCATTGATTGTCCTTAAAATACGCAAAAGAGGCTCCGGGATAAATCCCTGCCTCGATTTGTTCTTCTATTTTTTTAATAATCTTGGTCCACTTCATACTTCTTCAAACCACAATTCAACATTATTTCGATCTTTAGCAAGGAAGAATTTTTCAGACTTAGGAATAAAATATTCGGTAGACTCAAACCTCTTGCGAAGACTTGCTATGTCTAATTCATTGACCAAGAACTTAAGCATAGATAAGTCCCAAGTAAGCGTATTGTCCACAGTCAAATCCTGCCCCTGAGCTGGGATAAAATCAAGTGATGCCCCCATTTCAGATGATTCCAAGAAACTTTCGATATCAGTTGGAAGATGTAATTCCATAGAAATCTCAAATTTACTCAAAGAAATTGATTCCAAATCTGATTGAAATGCAGGCTTTTCTTCTACTTCTACTAGACTGTCCCTGTCATCTTCCGCATGAATCAAAATCAAATCACCTTCTGGTGAAAAAACTTCAAATGCGTAGCCATTATTCCCCTTATACAATTGATGAATCGAATTTGTTTTAGATAAGAGTCCTTCAATTTCCAAAGGATTTTCTACCTTGACAATCAATCTAGCCAGCTTTTTTCTTCCCTCTACCTTACGAGTTCGCATACTTGGAGCTTCTTCTAAAACCAGCTTTTCTAGACCTGTTTGATCACCTAGTGATAGAAAGGCCGATTCTTCTAACAAGGCCTTCATGCCAAGGGTTTCAATATAAAATATTTCATTTAATTTTCTATTATTAACTTTTAAAGTAGGAATAATCCGTACAATTTGATTTACATTCATAAATTCCTCCAACTCTTTTATTTTAAAGGATTTTAGAATTTTTTACAAGATATTATGCTCAAATTTACCAATTTTCGTAAAAATTTCATCTAAAAAACCGAGGCTTTCCTCGGTTTCAATGTCTTATAGGTAAAGGAATTTGAAGATAGCTACTGCCGCAATTGCTGCTGCGATAGGTGCTACAACTGGTACCCAAGAGTACCACCATTTTGAATCACCTTTGTGCTCACCAAGAACTGATTTTGGAAGGAAAGCATGAAGGAGACGTGGTCCCAAGTCACGGGCTGGGTTCAAGGCAGGCCCTGTAGGTCCACCAAGTGATGTTACCAAGGCCATAACAAGGAATCCAAGTGCCAAGTGAGCAATTCCAAGACCAGAAGCTGTATGAGGTGCTGTTTGAGCTTTAATTGCTAAATCAGAGAAGTCAACTGTTTGGCCTGCTTGACTAGCCATTTGTTTCATGTATTGAAGAACCTCAGCACCAAAGAAGTTTTTAGTCAATCCAAGAGCTGCAAAGAACAGAACAAATGAACCGATAAACTCGTTTACAAAACCGTTAACAGTTGCTGCAAAGCGTGATTCTTTTGTACCTTGATCCAAACTTGAGATTGTTGAGAAAGTACCCAAGATATTGTTTGGATTTTCAGTTTTCAAGTAGTATGGGCGGTGTGTTGCCACAACCAAGGCTTGACCAAAGATAGCACCCAAAACTTGTGCAAGGATATAAGGTGCTACTTGTGCCCAAGGGAAGAGACCGCTGATTGCAAGTCCAAGAGTGAAGGCTGGGTTGATGTGGTTACCTGATACGTTACCAAACATCAAAGCTGGAATCATAACCCCCATACCGTAACCAACAGCAATAACGAGCCAGCCACTTTGGTGACCTTTCGTACCTTTAAGTTCAACGTTAGCAACTGCACCATTACCAAGAATGATCAAAATAGCAGTTCCCAAGAATTCAGTGGCATATTTAATAGCCCATGTAAAATCCATTTGATAGATTCTCCTTAAAATTTTTTAGACAATCCCTATTCTATCAATTTTTATATCTTTTAGCAACAGGTTTTCTAAAAGATTAACTGGGAAAACGCTTTTATTCAGAGGATTTAAAAAGACTTAACAAATAAAGCTTGTTAAGTCTTCATATCCTATTCTTGACGTTGCCCGAAATCTGCAATCATTTGCTCCATTTCTTGTCGACTCGGAGTTGTCAGCATATAAAGGTAATCTCCTTGAAGTTCCGCAAAGGCCGCTGGCATGATTTTTTTAACCTTGAACTGCTGGCTATATTTAGCAAGCAAGTCCTCCTCAGAATAGACATAGTGAGCATTTGCACGACGTGATGTAGCCAAACAATACTGAGGTTCAAAGTCTGTTACTGGGAACTCTTCTCCTGCGACTATAGCTGCATAACCACGATAGAGGTCCAAGGAATGAGCAAAGTTATAAACATCAATTGTAAAACCACCTGCAGGACGGTTATTATACTCAATGGCAATGTAGTCGTCCCCTTCACGGAAGAACTCGATATGGAAGAAACGTTCTTTCATACCAAATTCTTTGACAATTGCCTCACCATATTTACGTAATTTTGGATCCATATCCTTAAGAACATAGTAGGAATTGTCCATCTTGTAAATCATGAGATCCAGCGGTGTATAGGCGTAGTCAAAAGTTGTTGAAAAGACAATCTTACCATCCTTGTCTACGAGCCCGTCAAAGGTACAGATTTCACTTGAAGTGACAAATTTTTCAAAGAAATAAACGGTCGAATGGTCCCATTCTTGCTTGAAGTGATTGATATCGTCTTCTGTTTCAAGCTTAAAGGTCGCGGCTGCTCCCACTCCATTGTCAGGTTTTGCAATCATTGGAAGGCCGATTTCATTCACAGCTTGATCCACATCTGCTTCAGTCTTGATAACAGCTCCAGGTACCACAGGGACACCTGCTTTTTTGAAAAGTTTCTTCATTTCAGACTTAAATTTCGTCTTTTTGAGATCCTCTGGTTTGGCACCAAAGACATTGAATTGTTCTCTGAGTGTTGCATCCAGCTCAAGCCAGTATTCATTATGAGACTCAATGCGGTCAATTGGGCCATGTTTATAAAAGAGAAAAGCAACTGCACGTTTGACTTCATCTATATTTTCAAGATTGTCAACACGGAAATACTCGGTTAGGCTATTGCGTAAAGGTTCATCCAATTGCTCGTATGGTTCTTGACCGATTCCCAAGACTGTGATGCCTTTATTAGCTAGCTCAATTGTAAACTGTTGAAAATTTTGCGGATAGTAGGGAGAAATAACAAGGTAATTCATAGATAACTCCTTTTATAAATAGAGATTTCCAAGGAAATAAGGCATTTGTTTGCGCCACCATTCCCAGTCATGGGCGACATCGTGTCCCCATTCAGCAAACCAGGCTGGAATTTGTTTCTGGTCAAAGGCTTCTTTGAGCTTGTAGAAAGATGGTAGACCATCTTGTTCCCAGGCACCAAGACCCGTACACAGCACAATCTCTGCCTGACGATAACGATCAATAAACCAGCCGTCGTTCTGGTTCCAGATATAATCTACTGGCGAGTTTTGGTAAATAGCATCGTCATTGTAGTAATCGCCGACAAAGAAACGTGCGTCGTAAACACCACTAAGAGCTATCACCTTGGTAAAGACATCTGGATGCTGAAGGAAGAAATTGAGTGCATGGTAGGCGCCCATGGAGCAACCTGTCGTCATCATACCATCAAACCAACCTGTCTTGTGCTTGATAAAAGGAATGGCCTCCTCAATCACATAGCGTTCATAGGCACGGTGCATCTCTGCTTGGTCGTGACCATTTTTCCAAGTGGCCAACCAGCTCTCACTGTCTACACTGGATAGGGTAAAGAACTGGACACGGCCTTCCTCGATAAAGGAAGCACAGGCATCAATCATGCCAAAATCATAGTATTCGTTGTGACTGCCACCTGATGAAGCAAAAACCACAACTGGAATCCCAGCATGTCCATAACGATTAAGGTACATTTCACGGTTGAGGTGACCACTCCAGTGGCTAAGGTTTTCAATATGCATTGGCTTTCTCCTTTCCTAACTTACCATTTCTCTGCAAAAAATCTCAGACAGTCTGGTAAATTTTCCGACCAAGGGATTTCACTATGAATAGCACCAGACTGAACTTTTAAGACAAGATTATCCAAGACTACTCCACCTGCAATCAAATCATGGTAATAGCGAAGCGATGAGTCGATATAGGCTTGTTTGATATTGCCAGCCATCAAGGTCTTGTCTGTGTCATCTGCTTCTTCTGTTCCTACATAGATGAAGATGCGCTGGTCAGGCGACAGTTTTTGGCGCTCGATATAACGGTTAAATGCTTCTTGGTGGAGCCAGTTTGCAGATGAAAAGACGCCTAGGCAACCGATTTGGTCTTGGTATTCCAAACCGATAAATTGGGTAATATTGCCTCCTAGTGAGGAACCAATCATAGCCGTATGCTGGCGGTCAGCTTTGGTACGGTAAGTCTCATCGATAAAAGGTTTGACCACATCCATGACAAACTCGGCATACTCCACACCTTTACCACCAAACTGCTGCCCCGGAATAGGAGATTCTTGGAACTTCCAAGCCGCATACTCATTCATCCTCCCCATACCATCATTGTCAATGGCAACTACAATCATGCGACTAATATCAGGATTTCGTTTAATAGCTGGAATAATCTTCCATGAGTGACCAATGAAAGACTCTTTGCTATAAAAAACATTTTGCCCATCATGAAAGTAAACAACAGGATAGGAACAATCCGTGTCTTTCTCATAATCTTTAGGCAGAAGAACACGTACACGGCGTTCCTTACCTGTATAAGGAACCTTGAGTTTGTGTTCTTTCATTTTTAAATAAAAGTAGTATTGATTCATTGTCAGAAAACTCTCTATATTCAAAATTTTATCTTATTATACCACAAAAATAGAAAAAAAGTCAGTAATTGTCCATTTTAAGGATAAATAACTAACTTTTTCATTTATTTTTCTGAATTCTTCTGGATTTTCTGATTAGAGGAGATTGTCAATCAGGTTATCAACTTCATCTTTTTTAGCTTGAGGCGTGATTTCAGTAATCATGATTCCAACCACTGCTCGCTCAACTAAACCTTCAACATCCATGCGAGCTTCGTATTGCTCCGCATTCTTAATCTTAGGATTTGTTTTTGGACGATCTGGTGCAAAAATCGTACAACAGTCTTCAAATGGCTGGATTGAAATGTCAAAGGTATCGATTTTCTGGGCGATGTCAATGATTTCTAACTTATCCATAGTCACCACAGGACGAATGACTGGAGTACTGGTTACAGCGTTGATAGTCTGCATGCTTTCCAAGGTCTGGCTAGCTACTTGACCAAGACTTTCCCCATTGATGATAACCAAACCATTTCGTACCTCGCGAATACGATCGGTAATCCGCATCATAAAACGGCGTGTCAAGGTCATGAGGTAAGCTTCTGGCGCTTTAGCCTTAATTTCCTCTTGAATCTCTGTGAAAGGCACTTCGATAAACTGGATATTTCCCCCGAACTTGGTTAATTTGCGGGTCAAATCTTGCGCTTTTTTAAGAGCCCCTGGACTAGTATATGGTGGGCTAGCAAAGTGAACCGCCTCAATATCCACTCCACGTTTCAAAGCAAGATAACCTGCTACAGGTGAGTCAATCCCTCCTGACAACATAAGCATCCCTTTACCTGAAGTTCCAACTGGCAAACCACCAGCCCCACGAATGGTTTCATAAGAAAGATAGGCTGCTTCTTCACGGATCTCCACCTGAAGATTGATGTCAGGACTTTTCATTTGAGCTTGCACATTTGGAATAGCTTCGAATACAGCCCTTCCAAGTGTTTGGTTGAGTTCACGACTATCCAATTCAAAGTTGTGATCGCTACGCTTGCTAGAGATTTTGAAAGTCATGCCTTCCTTATATATATCTTTCATAATCTCTTGGACAGCAGACTTCAGAACTTCTACAGATTTTTCGACCTTGTATACAGGGGAAAAATTTTGAATTCCAAAGACTTGCTTAAGCGATTCTGCTACTGCTGTGTAATCTGCTCCATTGAGGTAAGCATGGGCACGGTCGCGATCAGCGGTTACTTTTACCTGGGGATAGATAGACAAAACGTCTGAAATATTATTGCGAAGTTTATTGATGAAACGCATACGGTTTTTACCCTTGGTTGACAGCTCACCGTAGCGAATCATAATTTCTGAATATTGCATGAATGCTCCTATCTTACTTTTCTAGTTTGATTGTAAATTAATTTTAACTTGGTCAAAAACTGCTCGACCTGACTCATATCATTTTCAAGGTCTAGGCTTAAACGCACAGCTGACTGGGCCTTATCCTTGTCCACTCCCATGGCAATCAAGGTACCTGCAGGTTTTCCAGCCTTGGACGAACAAGCAGAAGTCGTAGAAATAAAAATATCATAGTCTTCAAAGGCATGAACGATAACTTCTCCACGAACACCCTTGATTCCAAAAGTCAGGATATGAGGGGCAAAGTCTTCCTCATCTGAGAAGATAAAAATATCTGGATAGTCCAGAAGGGCTTGACGAATCACTGCCTTCATCTGGCCAGTCTTACTAGTAAAGATATCTAGCTTTTCCATAGACAAACGGAGAGCCTTGGCTGTCGCTGCAATCCCTGCCACATTTTCAGTAGTCGACCGATAATCACGCTCCTGACCACCACCTGTTAAAAGAGGCGAAATCTTCTTGCCAGACTTGATATAAACAAATCCAACACCTCGAACTCCGTGAAACTTGTGGCTAGAGAAAGTTGCAAAATCCACTCGTTCTGTCAAATATTTTTCAGTCGTAATCTTGGCAAGTGCCTGAACCGCATCAACATGGAAGGAAATAGTCGGCTTGTCTGCCAACAGTTCTGAAATAGCCTCAATGGGCTGAACAGAGCCGATTTCATTATTCACAGCCATGATGGAAACGAGGGTCGTATCAGGTCGTATCAAAGCTGCTAGAGCCTCAACATCCACAAATCCTTTCTCATCAACTGGAGCAAAATCCACTTCAAACCCTTGACTTTTCAACCAGAGAGCTGACTCTTTGACTGCCGGATGTTCAATGGCTGATACGATGATGTGCTTGCCAAACTGAGCCTTTTCAAAGGCCACACCCTTGATGACCCAGTTATCTCCTTCTGTCCCACCAGAAGTAAAGAAGATTTCATCGCTTTTCTTACCGATTAAATCTGCAATCTGTTGGCGAGAAGCATCTAAGATTCGTGTTGCCTGGTCTCCCAAACGATGGAGACTAGATGGATTTCCTAAAATTTTTGAAGCGACCTGCATATAAGTTTCAAGGGCTTCAGGATAAGGCTTGGTCGTCGCCGAATTATCAAAGTAAATCATGTTTTCTCACGCTTTCTAAAATCACTCCTTCTATTGTATCATGAAACAGAGCTTGCGACAAGAAAGGGCAATTCCTCTTTTTTTAAGATTTTTTTAAAGAAATGAGGTATAATAAATTTTAATTAAAGGAGAGAATGCATGTCTAATTATCGTAGAACTTCAAAACCAAAAACAGAGCACATCAAAAAAGGCTTTACGGTCTTTCAAAAAACCATTGCTACTATCGGTAGTATCCTTGGCTTGATTACCGCAAGTATCACTATCATGAACGCCTTGGATAATAACAAAAATACTAAAAAAGAACCTACGACAAGCCAGACGACAACAATTGTCAAAGAAATTCAAAAGGAATCCCCTCAGGAAAACACTAGTCCCAATAAGGAAAACAACACTTCTCAAGAAAAAACACAGCAAGAAGAAACGCCAAAATCCAGCGTCAAAGAAGAGAAAAAAGAAGAGCAGAAAACATCAACTCAAGACTCTACTACACCTGCTCCAAGTAAACCTACCACTGAAAATGAAAAACAGTCTAATACTCCAACTTCAGAAAATAAAACTAATCAATAGCCAGTAAAATAGCTTCCTTCCAAATTTGGAAAGAAGCTATTTTTTTATTGTTGCAATACTTTTCTTGGTTTAGTTCCTTCAGCTGGACCAATGACACCTGCCATCTCAAGTTCTTCCATAAGGCGGGTCGCACGGTTAAATCCAACAGACAAACGACGCTGAATCATGGATGCGCTGGCTTTCTGAGTTTCGATTACCAAAGCCTTGGCTTCTTCAAAAAGCGGATCTCCACCAGAATCACCATCTGAAAATTCTCCTTCATTTTCAGAAACCTCACCTGGATCAAAACTCTCATCGTAGTCCGCATCAGCCTGAGCCTTGATGAAGTTTACGATGCGCTCGACATCATCATCCGAGATAAAGGAGCCTTGGAGACGAACTGGATGATTTTCATCAATTGGTTTAAAAAGCATATCTCCACGTCCAAGCAGTTTTTCCGCTCCATTTTCATCCAAAATCGTACGGGAATCTGTTCCTGATGAAACTGCGAAAGCGACACGAGAAGGAACATTGGCCTTGATCAGACCAGAAATGACATCAACGGATGGGCGCTGGGTTGCAAGAATCATGTGGATACCTGCAGCACGCGCCTTCTGTCCGAGACGAATGATAGCATCTTCCACTTCCTTGCTGGCCACCATCATGAGGTCAGCCAACTCATCCACAATCACGACAATGAGCGGTAGCGGAACCTGCTTGTACTCAGACTGGGCATTGAACTCTTCTACCTTGGCATTAAAACCTGCAATATTCCGAACTCCCACCTTGGCAAAGAGTTCATAACGATTTTCCATTTCATCCACGACCTTTTGCAGAGCCTTGCTGGCCTTGCGTGGATTGGTCACAACTGGAATCAAGAGATGAGGAATGTCATTGTAAACAGACAACTCAACCATCTTGGGATCGACCATCATAAATTTAACTTGGTCTGGTCTTGCCTTCATGAGAATGCTAGCTATAATGCCGTTAACAGCTACTGACTTCCCTGAACCCGTTGAACCTGCGACTAGCAAGTGGGGCATTTTAGAAAGGTCAAAAGCTCTTGCGGTGCCATTAACCGCCTTTCCTAAAGGAATTTCCAAGAGATTTTCTGCTTTTGTTTGAGATTGTTCCCATAGTTCGCGGAAAGATACAGTCGCAATCTCAGAGTTAGGAACTTCAATTCCAACGAGAGATTTCCCTGGGATAGGTGCCTCGATTCGGACATCCTTGGCCGCCAAGGCTAGAGCGAGGTCGTCTGCCAGATTGGAAATGCGGTTGACCCTTACACCCACTGCTGGCTTGACTTCATACTTGGTCACTGATGGCCCAATTTCGGCCCGTTCAACTGTTACCTTGATACCGAAGCTAGCAAAGGTTTCTTCTAGGATTTTGATGTTTTCTCGAACGATTTTCTTTTCTTTAGACTGGTCCTTGGGTTTATCAGGTGCAAAGAGTTGTAAGCTTGGAAGTTTGTACTCAAGAGCCTCCTTGGCTGAAAAATCGACCTGAACATCTTCATCATCAGAGCCATCTTCCTGTTCAGCGAATTCAAGTTCAACTTGAGGCAAGATGATTTCTGGTTCTACCCACTCTTCATCTGGAAAAGGTGGAACGTCAAGTACAACATCTTCTGTCAAAATTTCACCTGTTTCCATATCAACAGGAGGCAAATCGAGCAAGGCTTTCTCAGCTGCTTCTTTTTCTAATCTAGCTTCTTCCTCAGCTTTTTGACGAGCTTTTTCTTCTTGTTTGACAAAGCGTTCCTCTTTTCGACGCTCATGCCCTTCCCGCCATTTGGCAAAGCCTCTACTGAAGAATTCAGCAATATCGTAAACAGACCAAGGACTGACTAGGAGGGCTCCAGCTAAAATCAAGATAAAACCAATAAAGTAAGTGCCGACATTTGAAAAGAGAAAGGCAATTGGCATATAAAGAGCGACCCCAATCAAGCCTCCTCCAGCAAAACTGGTCGTTCGAAAACCAGTCAAATCCGTCACAACCTGAGCCATGGTCCCTTTTAATACCGACTTGTCCAAACCATATTTCCAAACTAAGTAGGCCTCAAAAATCAAGAGTAAACCTGCAAATATGGTGAAAAAGCCAGATAGGAGCCCTTCCTGTTTTCGGATCCACTTGAAAAAGAAGAGGTAGAGCAGGATACCCAATATTGCCAGATAAGCTAGGCTACCCACCAGCAAGCGTATTAAATTGTAAAGGGTGATACCTGCAGCTCCTAATTTGAAGGCTGCGAAAATCAATAAAAGCGCGATTCCCAACGAAATCAACATTCGTTGAATCGCTTCTTTTCTTTCGAGTTCTGCTTTAGACGGTCTCCGTCTTGTTTTACTTGTATTCTTGTTTGCCATTCTTCTATTATACCATATTTCACAGGCATTTCGGAAAAGGTCAATATTCTCCTTGGATAGTTCAGTATTAAGAGATTCAAATAAAATTTTCTTATCCATAGTTTCCCTCTCTAAGCAATTTCAGAACATCTTTTTAATAGCCTTTATGATTCAGATGACTGTTCATCAAAAAAAGAAGATATGCAAAATTTTGAAATTTTGATATAATAGAACTATCAAAAAGTAAAGGAATGATTGGTATGAACGCAATCACAGCTCACAGCTCACAGCTCACAGCTCACAGCTCACAGCTCACAGCTCACAGCTCACAGCTCACAGCTCACAGCTCACAGCTCACAGCTCAC